>DATEGM010000201.1:0-8955 GCA_035280085.1 Terriglobales bacterium | reverse complement strand
GGCTCGCGCAGAAAACTGGAATCGCCTTCATACTTGATCTGCACATGGTGCCTGCCGTAGCCGGCCTTGATGCGGCTCAGGTCGCCCTGCAGAACGGCGCGCCCATGATTGATGAGGCAGATGGAATCGCAGAGGCGCTCGGCCTGATCCATGCGGTGAGTGGAAAGCAGAATGGTTTTGCCCGCCTTCTTCAGTTCCATCAGGGCGTTCTTGAGTTCCACCGTGTTGGCTGGATCGAGGCCGGAGAAGGGCTCGTCCATAACGATAAGGTCGGGCTCGTGCAACAACGCGCCGATGAACTGCACTTTTTGCTGCATGCCCTTGGAAAGCTCTTCCACCTTCTTGCCCTTCCAGGCGGACAGGTCGAGGCGTTCACACCAGCGTTGCGCGCGCGTGGCGGCTTCGCCACGATGCAGGCCTTTCAGTTCGCCCAGGAACACCAGGTGGTCGAGCACCTTCATTTTGCGATAAAGGCCGCGCTCTTCCGGCAGGTAGCCCATGCGCCGGATGTGGGCGCGGCGCAAGGGTTCGCCGAAAACCCGAATTTCGCCGGCGTCGGGCACGATGATGCCGATGAGCATCCGAAGCGTGCTGGTTTTACCGGCGCCGTTGGGGCCAAGCAGTCCGTAAACCGTGCCCGGTTGTATGCGCAGGGAGAGACTGTCAACGGCCACGAAATGATCGTAAGTTTTGCGGATGTGGTTGAGTTCCACGGTGCTGGCAGCCGTGGCGGCTGGCACCGCGGAAGGCGAGGACGTCATGGTGCCTGGGCTGGACACGGCGGGTCACGCCAGTAAAGCACAGTTGCCGGATTCAGGAAAACTAAAAATCTGGATCAGCCGCTGCCGGTTTCGTAATTATCTTGCGTGGCTGAGTTGTCGCCGCAGGCTTTCGATGATCAGACCGACCAGCGCATAAGCGACTGCATTGGTGGCGAACACCAGGTACACGGAAGCGGGAAAATTGAAATGCATGCTGGCCCACGCAATGGGTTGAGTCAGCAGGGCAAGATTCCAGACCAGCGGTTTGGCTTGTATCAAGTCAGGGAAAGTCGCAGCGGCGTAAACGGCCCAGCCCGCCGCTACCAGAAACCCAGCAAACGCCCACAGGAAGATGCGGAATTTCATGGCGCCGCTCCTATCGCAGCAACAATCATCCCACCAACCCTGTGATGCTGCAAGCCTGCCCAGAGCCGCCCCTGGTTCACACCACATCAGCGGCTTGGCCATGGATATGTGTCTCGCTACGAAGCCGCACCAGTAGGGCAACCGCGCCGCCCACGGCCAGAGTGGCGCCAATCACCAGCAGTCCATCTTTGAAGCTGCCGGTATGGGTGCGCACCAGGCCGATGATGTAGGGGCCAAAGAATCCGCCCAGGTTACCGATGGAATTGATCAAAGCAATCGCAGCTGCGGCGGCGGTTCCAGTCAGCAGGTTGGCGGGCATCGTCCAGAAGGGGCCAAGCATGGAGAAGACGCCCAGCACGGCGAGGGTGATGCCGGCAATCATGGGGACCACGGAAGTGGATTGCGCGGCCAGCAGCAGTCCAGCGGCGCCAGCGAAGGCGGGCACGGCGGTGTGCCAGCGGCGTTCGCCGGTGCGGTCGGAATGCACGCCCACCAGCACCATGGAAATGGCGGCGGCGATGTAAGGAATCGTGGAGAGCAGTCCAATCACGAAATCGCTGAAGCCGGAGAGGCTGCGGATCAGGTTAGGCAGCCACAGACTGATGCCATAGGAGACGGTGGCCAAGCCATAGTAAACCAGCACCAGCAGCCAGATGCCCGGGTGAGCAAACGCCGCCCAGACATTGGTGTGCGTTACGGCCGCGGTCTCATCGTGTTCCCGGCGCAAGGTGGCCAGCAGCCAGTTGCGCTGCTCGTCAGAGAGCCAGGTGGCCTGCTCGGGCCGGTCGGTCAGGTAATACGCGGCCAGGCCGCCCAGCAGCATGGCCGGTATGCCTTCCATGAGGAACATCCATTGCCAGCCCGCCAGGCCGGAATGGTGCAGGCCGAGCAGGGCGCCGGAGATGGGGCCGCCCACCACGCCCGAGAGCGGCGCGGCGGTCATAAACCAGGCGACAGTGCGGGCGCGGGCGTCGGCAGGAAACCAGTTTTTCAAATACAGAATGACGCCGGGGAAGAATCCCGCTTCGGCCACGCCCAGCAAAAAGCGCAGGGCGTAGAAGCTATGCGGACTGCGCACAAAGATCATGGAACTGGAGATGGCGCCCCAGGCCACCATCAGCCCGGCCAGCCAGCGGCGCGCGCCTACGCGCTCCAGCAGCAGGTTGCTGGGCAACTGGAACACAAAGTAGCCGGCGAAGAACAGGCCCGCGCCAAAACCGTAAACTTCGTCGCTCAAACCCAGCTGACCCTGCATCTGCAGCGCGGCAAAACCGACATTGATGCGGTCGAGATAAGCGACGATGTATAGCAGGAAGAGGAAGGGCACCAGGCGCCGGGTGAGCTTCGAAACCAGCGTGGTCTCGAAGTCGGGCTGAAGAGCGGTGGCCATGGAGCGGTCAAGCTTATCGCAATTCCACCCGGCTGAACGCCTCCAGCATGTCTTTCTCCGACGGAGGCTGCAGGATGTTGTGCTCGACGAAATCTTCCGCCTGAGGATAGGCGGTTTGGCGTATGCGCTCCGCCGCCCGCGCCAGGTCGTACGAAGTATGCCGAAATTCCACGCTGGGTCCGAGCAGAAGCCAATCCGCGCCCGGCTGGCCAAAGGGCATGCCCACACTGCCCGCATTCACAATTCGAGTCGCCCCTACCTTCCTGTCAAACTGCATGTGCGTGTGCCCGCAGACGACTACATCCGCCTGCACGCCTGCAAACACCGGCAACAGTCGGTCCTCTGGTGTATTGCGGCTGAAGATCTCCGTGTCGTTGCGCGGGCTGGCATGGCAGAACAAGACCGTGCCCAGGCCGTCAATATTAAGTTGGAGAGTGCTGGGCCATGCCGCGAGAAGTTGCTCGTGCTCGGGGTGCATTTGCCGCGCCGTCCAGTCAATCACGCTGCGAAACTTTTCCGGAACGCCGCCGGTTTCAATGCCCCGCATCCGCGCCAGCACTTCGCGGTCGCCATTGCCGTGGATGAACTGCACCGGAACTTCGAGAGCGAGCAGGCACTGCATGGTTTCCCGCGGCATGGGGCCGGGGAGTACATCTCCACCGACGACGATTCGCTCCGCCCTGGCGCGGCGAATCTCCTCGAGCACAGCTTCCAGCGCCAGGAGGTTGGCGTGAATGTCATAGATGGCGGCGACCGGCATTAATAAGCCTACACTGAGTCAACGCTTTGAAAGGGACCGCCTTCAGGCCGTCCGCAAAGGCCGAACAATTATCGCGGCTTTAGCCGCTGAAGGTTTCACGACCGGCTCAATCAGAATTCCCTAAACTCCTATCCCGTTCTGTGGCCAGAACACGGGACAAAAGTCTCATTGACAAGCTGACGCCGGCTGCTACCCTAGCGCAGGTACCACGATGTCCCACGGCCGCATTTTATCCACCCTCCTGCTTCTCGCCGTCTCTTCTGCCTGGGGCGATACCATTCATTTTAAGAACGGCACCTTCATTACCGTGGACAAAGCTGTCGAAAATGGCGCCAATGTGGACTACTTCATGGGCGCTACCAAATATACCGTCCCTAAATCTTCGGTGGAGCGAATTGATCGCGAACAGGGTCCGGGCATCTCCATCGGCTCGACTTCCCAAACCAACTTGGTGACCGTGGGGCCGGGGCCGGCTGCCGCGCCCGCTCCTTCCGCTCCCGCCGCAGCCGAGCCGCAGACGGCCCGCACTCGGCTGCCGCTGGTACGGCCGGCGATCACGTCTGAAGAAGCCAAACAGCGCGCCACCCTGCTGGACCGCATCCTTGCCAATGGCCGGGTTTACGACGGCGCGTTATGGCAGATCGAGCAGGAAGGCAAGCCGCAGATTACGAAAGTGGCCTACATGGAGGCTGGGCGCTTCGAACTCGATCACGGGCACCCCACGGAGGCGGTGCAATATTTTGAGCACGCACTGAATTTTGCTCCCGAGGATCCCATTGCGCTGGAGTGGTACATGGTGGGCCTGGCGGAGATCAACAAAAACGTGGAAGCGGCCGCCGTCGCCGAAAAGCTTACCCGCGTGGTCCCGGATGCAAGCACTTTTGCCCTGCTGGGGCTCGCCTACTACAACACGGACCGATTGCCCGATGCGGTGGCTGCCTTCAGGCAATCGGTTGCGCTGCGCCCTATTGACTGGGTGCAGAAGGTGCTGGCCAGGACTCAGCACGAACTCGAAGTCCAAGGCAACTTCAACCAAAGCGACAGCTGGCACTTTGTCCTGCGCTATGAGGGCTCCCAGACTCCTCTGGCGCTGCAGCGCGACCTGCTCGATGCGCTGGAGGATGAATATCGCGATCTGCGGAGCCAGCTTAATTACACGCCCAGCGAAAACATTTCCGTCATTCTCTACACCAACACGCAATTCTTCGACGTGACGCAGGCTCCCTCCTGGGCCGGCGGCGTGAACGACGGCAAGCTGCGCATTCCCATCTCCGGCGTCAGCAGTGTGACTCCCGAGCTGCAGGACGTGCTCAAGCACGAACTGACCCACTCCTTTGTGCACCTGATTACGCGCGGCAATTGTCCGAATTGGCTCAACGAAGGACTGGCGCAGTTGATGGAGCCCAGGAACACTGATTATTACGGCCCGCAGCTGGCGCGCATGTTTCAGGCCAAAAAAGAGATTCCGTTCCGTTATCTGGACGGCCCATTTGCCCGCTTCAACCCCCGGCAGGCGGTGGTGGCCTACGCCGAGGCCCTGCTAGCCCTCGAATACCTGCGCCAGAGCTGGGGTATGGATGGAGTGCAGCGCCTGCTGCAGCGCCTCCGCGATGGCGACTCACCCGACGACGCTCTCTACTCCGTCACCCAGATGCACTACGCCGATCTGGAACAAAACCTGACTTCCTACCTGGAGAAGAAGTACGCGCCCGTGGCGCCTGCCACGGAGTAGTTTAGTTTCCTCTCTCCTCCCGCCCGCTCTCCAACTCCTGCACCACGCGGCTTGCGCCGTAAATATCGCGCAGCGCCTCCATGATGCCGCGCGAATCCACGCTGATGGAGCGGCCCACCTTATCGCTGTACTCGAAATTCCACGGCAGCGACTCGATGTTGCCGTCGAAAATGATGCCTACCACTTCGGCTTTGCGGTTCAGGGTCGGGCTGCCGGAGTTGCCGCCGATGATGTCCGCTGTGTTAACGAAGTTCAGCGGCGTCGCCGGCTTCACCTGCGACTTCTTCGTCATCCAGCTTTCCGGCAGTTGATACGGAGGTTTGTCTCCGTGTGCCGCCGCATGCTGGTAGGCCCCGCCCATGGTGGTGTAGTAGGGATACTGCTTGCCGCCCGTGGTGTAGCCTTCCACTTCTCCATAGCTGAGGCGCAGGGTAAAACCTGCGTCAGGCGGCTCGCTGAGCCCGCCCATGGCAAAACGCGCCTTGGCTAGCAGCGCCCCATCGCGCCGGGCCACGGATTCCACCTGGTCCTCATATTGCTTGCGCACGGCCAGCGCTTCCGGTTCGATCTGGCGCATCAGCATGATGAGCGGGTCAGTGCTGGCCTTGATAGCGGCTTCGCCTCCATTCCATAGCTCTTTGCGCACCGCCACGTCCTGCAGCTTGGTGTTCTCGATGAGAGAGTGCGCGGCTGCCTCCGGAGTCCTGCCATTGAGCGTCGCCCTTACCACTGGGTTGTCGCTGCCCAGTTTCTGCTCCATCAGGCCAATGGAATCCGCCAGCTCCGCCGCCTGAAGGTTCTTGTACACCGGCGCGGTGGAGAACAACCGCTCCTCCAGCGAGGGCAGCGCGGACTCGCGAAATTCCCGCAGACGGTCAGGGCTGGGCTTCATCCGCTGTTGCGCTCCCCGTACCAGGTCGCGGGCGTACAGGGCCAAGTCGCCGGAGAAGCCGCGCATCCGCTCCACGTAGGTAAGCGGCAGATAAATCTGTTTCTGCACCTGCATGGACTGGGCAAGCGCTGTCCAGGGATCGCCGAGCTCTGCCTTGCGTTTGGCATCAGAGTTAATGAAGTTTTTCAGTTTTTCTTCATCCGCGGCCTTCTGCGCCATCAACTGCTTGTCCTTGAGTCCGGATAGATAGCCGGTTATCGCTTTCAGGGAATTCTGGTAGCTGAACAGATCCTCCTGCGCGATACGCGCGTTGTCCGGCGATTCCGCGCTGAACTTCTCCAGCATGCTGATCCGCCTACGGTATATCTCCAGCCGTGAGGGATAATCCACATCGCGCAGGAACTGCAGTTGCGCCATGGTCAGCAGGCGCCCGGTGGCGCCGGGATTACCGGAAACGAAGATGAGCTCGTGGTCCTGCACCCCGCCAGCCGACCAGCGGAAGTAGTTGTCCAGGTGTACCGGCTTGCCGTTTTCGTACACCCGGAAAAAAGAGATGTCCAGGTCATAGCGCGGATATTCGAAGTTATCCGGATCACCGCCGAAAAACGCGATATCGAATTCCGGCGCAAATACCAGCCGCACATCGGTGTACTTCTTGTACTGATACAGGTGGTAGACCTCGCCTGAGTACAAAGTCACAACGTCGCAGCGCAGGCCGGTTTTCTTCGTGCACTGCTCTTCAACTCGCGACATTTCCGCGCGCTGCGCCTGCCCCGACTCTGCGGCGGTCATACCCGGCTTGGCCGCACCCTTCACTTGTGCGGTTACGTCTTCAATTCCTACCAACTGATTGAGTTCGTACGCCGGGCACTTCAGTTCTTCCGCCTCGGTGCGCGCATAGAAGCCGGTCTTCATGTAATCCTTGCCCGCGGTCGAGAGTTGCTGAATGCATTCCGAGGCGATGTGGTGGTTGGTGAACGCGAGCCCGTCGGCGGAGACAAAGGAACCCGAGCCTCCGTTGTTAAAGCGCACCGAGGAGAGCCGCACATGATTGAGAAACTGTGGGGTGGGATCGAATCCGTACTTGGCCTTCACTTTGGCAGCAGGAAATGCTTCGAACAGCCACATGCCGGGATCGGCGGCGGCGAAATCACCGAGGAAAAACATTAGTATGCAGCTGAGGAGGAGTGCGCATCTCATCATAGGAAGTACTCCTTAGAAAAATGGCTCACGGGCGAGCAGGAGAATCCGCCCGCGGGTCGGAGAAAACTCTTAACTATACGATTTGGGCACACGCCAGGACAAACCGGCGGCACATTGGAAAACTTGCGCAAAGTGAGGTATAACAAGGAGTTGCGTGACGTCCGTCACAGCGGTCTGTGCGCAACCGCCGTCCCCCGGCGCTTCTGGTGCGAAAGGACCCTATGTCCAGTTTGACGGCTACTCATCCTCCCAAAGGGTTGGAAGGTATTGTCGCCACCACCTCCGGCATTTGCTACATAGACGGAGAGCGCGGCATTCTGGCCTACCGTGGCATTGATATCCACGAACTGGCCGACCACTCCAATTTTGAGGAAGTCTGCCACCTGCTGTGGTTCGGCAAGCTGCCTACGAGCAATGAGTTGCAGGATCTGCGCTCCCGCCTGGCAGCCGAGCGTCACCTGGACCCCGCCATCATCAACTTTCTGCGGCAGGCGCCGAAAGACGCCTTGCCCATGGACTTGCTGCGTACGGCGGTTTCCGCCCTCTGCTTCTACGACGCGGACGAAAAAGCCAACGACCATGACGCCAATGTGCGCAAGGCGATACGCCTGACCTCGCAGATCGCCATGATTGTGGCGGCCTATGATCGCATCCGCAAGGGCAAACCCGTGGTTGAGCCCGACCGCTCGCTTTCTCATGCCGGCAATTTTCTGCTCATGCTCACAGGGGAAAGGCCCTCAGAAACGGAAGAGCGCGCCTTCGACATCGCACTCATCCTGCACGCCGACCACGAATTGAACGCTTCTACCTTCGCTGCGCGCGTGACGGCGGCTACGCTTTCCGACATGCACTCGGCCATCACCTCCGCCATCGGCGCTCTCAAAGGCCCGCTGCACGGGGGCGCCAACGAAGCTGCCTTCCGCATGCTGGACGCCATCACCCGCTCCGGCGCTGACCCCATCGAGCACGTGCGGGGCATGCTGTCGCAGAAGAAAAGGATCCCCGCCTTTGGCCATCGGGTTTACCGCACGGAAGACCCGCGCGCCACGCACCTGCGGCAGATGTCGCGTGCACTGGGCGCTTCCCGCGGTCAGAGCCAATGGTACGAGATGTCGCGCCGCATCGAGGACTTTGTGAAGGCGGAAAAGAAGCTGAACGCCAACGTGGACTTCTACTCCGCTTCCACCTACCACGTGCTGGGCATTGACGTGGACCTGTTCACGCCTATTTTTGCCGTTTCCCGCATCAGCGGGTGGGCCGCGCACGTCATCGAGCAACTGGATGACAATCGCCTCATCCGCCCGCGCGCCGACTATATCGGCCCGGCCTACCCGCAGAAGTACGTGGGAATCAACCGGCGATGACAGGGCAGTCGCCACGCGGCGGCAACGGACGGCATTTAAGGCACGTTTGTGCCGCGGGCGCCCTCGCCCGCGAGCGTAGTTCCGACCCCGAGAGAGTTCCCCCCATGCCCGGGCCGGCAGCCTCAGCCGCTTTTCCCTCCCGGAATAGTTGCGACTATAATTACCTTCCGTTCATCTAGGAACTAACAGCCCAGGTTTACCCCAGAGCAACGTCTGCAGACTTTGAATTCAGGAGGAGCAAACATGAGTACCGCGATTGCTGAAATGCCGAGCGTACTGCGCATCAACGACACAGCTCCCGACTTCACCGCCGATACCACGCAGGGCCCGATTCGCTTCCACGAATGGATCGGCAATGGATGGGCCATCCTGTTCTCCCATCCCAAGGATTTCACCCCGGTGTGCACCACCGAGCTCGGCTACATGGCCGGTCTGCAGCCCGAGTTTGCCAAGCGCAACTGCAAGATCATCGGGCTGAGCGTTGATC
>DATEGM010000200.1:0-3059 GCA_035280085.1 Terriglobales bacterium | reverse complement strand
CGTTCGCGGTGATGTCTTTGATTGCGCTGCTCCGGCATGACCCTGAAAGAACGCTAGAGAATATCAAAAATCGGCAAGCTCGAGGCCACACTTAAGTGGTCCTTCGGCGGTTACTTCCCGTTTCAGGAAATAGAAACCTGTCCCACATGTGCTAGCAGATGATTACAGGAGCGAGAAGGATTCCTTCGGGTCAGAGATACTCGAGGAACGAATCCGCCACTTCCGCGCCCGCGTTGTTGGCGATGCGCATGGATTGCCGCTCTACATTGTGCATCAGGCCGTCCAGGTAATCGCGCGAGTCGGAGATGCTGACCACGCCCACCGTGGCGCGCTGCCACAAATCGGTGTGATCCAGTTCCGCTACTGCCACATTGAAGTGAGAGCGCAGCCGGTCCTTCAGGCTGCGCAGCACCTGGCGCTTGTCCTTCAGGGAGTGCGCCCCTTCGATGCGCAACTCGAGGGTGAGAAAGGCAATCATCCAGTTCCCAGTTCCCGGTTCTCAGTTGGTACGAGGTGGGCTGGACCGCAAAACAAACGGGGAATGACCGAGAATTACGAAATGCATCTCCAGTTTAGCCCTCAGTTCCATCTCACTCGGAAGGCGGGTCGCACCGACGCGCCAACCGAGAAGCGAGAACTGCGAACTGAGAACTGAGAACTGCCTCTACGCCAGCGCTTCCGCCGCAATCCGCTCGGTGGCAAAGGCTTCTATCACGTCGCCGACTTTGACGTCGCCATAGTTGGCGATGGCAATGCCGCACTCCATGCCGTTGCGCACCTCGCTGACGTCCTCCTTGAAGCGGCGCAGCGATCCGATCTTGCCCTTGAACACCACCACGTTGTCGCGCAGCAGCCGCACTTCGGAGTCGCGCTTTATGCTGCCGTCCTGCACATAGCAACCGGCAACCATGCCCACTTTGGGGATGCGGAAGGTTTCGCGCACCTCCGCCCGCCCATGGTAGGTTTCCTTGATGGTGGGTTCGAGCAGGCCGCTCATGGCCTTCTTAATCTCGTCCTGCAGCTCGTAAATGATGGAGTGCAGGCGGATGTCCACCTTCTCCTGCTCCGCCAATTCCTGCGCTTTGCGCTCCGGCCGCACGTTGAAGCCGATGATGATGGCGTTCGACGCCGAGGCCAGCAGCACGTCGCTTTCGGTAATGGCGCCCACCCCCGTGCGCAGCAGGTTAACGCGCACCTTCTCGCCGGACATCTTGGTGAGCAGGTCGCTGAGCACCTCCACCGAACCCTGCACGTCTCCTTTGAGGATGATGGAGAGTTCCTTGCTGCCGCCCTCCTTCATCTGCTGCGCCAAGCCTTCCAGCGACATGCGCGAGCTCTTGGCCAGTTCCGCCTCGCGCGCCTTTTGCTCGCGGTATTCGGAAATATCGCGGGCGCGGTCGCGGTCGGCCACCACCACAAACTGATCGCCGGCCTGGGGCAGGCTCTCCAGCCCGAGGATCTCGACCGGAGTCGAGGGCGGCGCCACATCCAGCGCGTTGCCGCGGTCGTCAAACATGGCACGCACCTTGCCGTAGACGTTGCCGACCACGAAGTTGTCGCCCACGCGCAGGGTGCCATTCTGCACCAGCACGGTGGCCACCGGGCCCCTTCCGCGGTCCAGCTTGGCTTCCAGCACCACGCCTTGCGCCGGACGGTCCGGATTCGCCTTCAGCTCTTGCAGGTCGGCCAGCAGGCAGATCATTTCCATCAGCAGGTTGAGATTGGTCTTCTGCTTGGCGGAAACGTCCACAAACACGGTGGTGCCGCCCCAGTCCTCCGGCATCAATCCGCGGTCGGCGAGCTGCTTCTTCACGCGGTCAGGCAGCGCGTCAGGCTTGTCAACCTTGTTCACCGCCACAATGATGGGCACTTCCGCCGCCCGCGCGTGGTCAATGGCCTCCAGCGTCTGGGGCATGACTCCGTCATCGGCAGCCACTACCAGCACTACGATGTCGGTCGCCTTGGCGCCCCGTGATCGCATGCGGGTAAAGGCTTCATGGCCGGGCGTATCCAGAAACACGATTTGACGCCCGTAGGCCGGTGACTGCATGTCCTGAATGCTGACTTTGTAGGCGCCAATGTGCTGCGTGATGCCTCCCGCCTCGCCTCCCGCCACGTTGGTGGAGCGGATAGAGTCGAGCAGGGTGGTCTTGCCGTGGTCCACGTGGCCCATGATGGTAACCACGGGCGGCCGAGAGACAGCGCCAGTCGGCTCTTCCGCCGCTGTTTCCGCGGCAGCGGCATCCTGTGCGGCTTGCTGTTCGAAGCTGATCACCGAAGTCTCGGCGCCGAAGAAGCGCGCCATCTCGGAGGCCAGTTCCGCGTCCAGAGTCTGGTTAATAGTGGCGAAAACTCCTTTGGCCAGCAGTCGTGCAATCAGGTCCTTGGCGCGTACGCTGAGCTTCTCCGCCAGGTCCTTCACGCTGATGCCTTCGGCGATGGTGATGGCGCGCGTGATGGGCAGCGGCTCGTTGTTCACCGGCAACCGAGGCGGCGGCACAAAGCCCTTCATCGGGCCTTCCTTGACGCCGCGCGGAACGTACCGCTGTCCTGGGCGCCGCGATGGTGCCGGCCGGGCTCCAGGTCGGGGAGTTAGCGGTGCTCCCGGACCAACGCCCATAGGCCGAGGTCCGCCCGGGGCCTGGCGTGTGGGGTGCATGGGCCGGCGCTCGCCGGGCCTCAGCGGAGGCCGCCCTGCAGGGCTGGCGGGTCGCGGGCGCTGGAAAATAGGCTGTCCCGGCACAGGACGCCCGGGCGCCGGCCGGCCGGCAATAGGACGGCCGGGCATGGGACGACCCGGCACTGGGCGGGCCTGGGGGTTGGCGCTTGCCGCGGGGCTCTCCACTCGCGCCGGCGGCGCTGGCGCTGTATAGACCGGACGTGGGCCCGTCTGCGGCACGATCATGCGTCGCGGCGGAACTGCGGGCGCGGTTGGTCGCTGAGTCTGAGCCGGCGGCGGCGCCACAGCAGTGGGCTGCGCTTGCGCAGGCGGCTGCGCCGGCGGAGGAACCGGCGTAGCCGCGGGCGGCGTCGCTTGCGCCGGCGGAACTGGCGCGGCG
>DATEGM010000199.1:0-2613 GCA_035280085.1 Terriglobales bacterium | reverse complement strand
GTCCGCTTCCCACAGGGTGACCGCCCTCGGGCAGCAGATTACAGATGTGCGGCAGCGCATCGAGATGCAGCGTGCCGCGGAGACGGAAAGCAAGCACCGGCTGGACGGCTTGCGCGCCGAGCACGCTACTCTGCTGGGACGCCGGGCCTCGCTCGAGGCCGTAATCGCCGAGCACGGTTATTCCACAGAATCGGTGCGGCGCCTGTTCCAGTCCGGCGGCATGCAGGGCGGACTCGCGCCCGCGGGCGTGCTGGCCGACTTTCTGGAAGTGGAGGACCGTTACGAGCACGTGGTGGAAGACTTCCTGCGCGACGAACTCAACTACATTGTGGTGAAGTCCTGGGACGCGGCCGACGAAGGGCTGCGCCTGCTGCGCAGCGATGTGGACGGGCGTGCCACCTTCCTGGTTCACCCTAACGATTCGCAGGCGCGCTTTTCCTTTGCCGTGGATGAGAACGCGGCCGGCGGGCCCCCGCCCGCGCCCATTGTGCCTCTCAAGAGCTGCATTCGCGTGCTCAACGGCTTCGGCAAATCGCTGGAAGTCATCCTGCCCAAGCTGCGCGACGGATACATCGTTCCCGATCCTCAGCTGGGCCGCGAGCTGGCGCTGGAGAACCCACAGGCCTTTTTCCTGTCACAAACCGGGGAGTGCTTCCACAATGTGACGGTCACGGGCGGCAAGCAGCGCGCCGAGGGGCCGCTTTCCATGAAGCGCGAATTGCGCGAACTGATGCGCAACCTGGCGGAACTGGAGATCGCCCTGCGCGGCGAAGAGCAGCGCGTAGCGGTGTTGGCGCGGGAAATCAGCGAGCTCACTTCCCTGCTGGAACGGCTGGAGGACGAAAAGCGCGAAGCGGAAAAAGAGGCCATGACCTCCGGCCACTCGCTGCAGCAGCTCGATTCGGAGACCCTCAAGCTGCAGGAGCGCGCTGCCACGTGTGAAGCGGAACTGCGGCGCCTGGCAGGCGAGCAGGCCGAGCAGCAGAGCTGCATTGCCGTTCGGCAGGACGAACTGGGACAACTGCAGGGGCGACAGACCGAACTGGAGCGCCAAATGGCGGAGGCGCAGCAATCTCTGGCCGGGCTGAGGGAGCGGCGCGATGCCGCGGCCCAGCGGTCGTCGGAGCAGATGGCGCGCCTGGCCACGGTGGAAGAGCGGCGGCGCTCAGCTGAGGCGGCCCTACAGCGCATGGAATCTTTACTCACGGAGACGCGGGGGCGGATAGACAATTTGCGGGCGCAAGCGGCTTCCGCCCTGGCGGAAAAAGAGCAGCGCGAGGAGGAGAGCCAGGCTTTGGCCGAGCAGGTAGTCGCTTTTGCGGCGGAGCGGGCGGAGGCGGAGACACGTTCCGCCGAATTGCAGGCCGAAACCGAGCAGGTGCGCGCCCGGCTCGTCGAAATTGACCAGACCCTGCATTCCCTCCGCGAGGTGCTGGATCAGTCGCGCGATCGGCGGGGGCAGCTTGGGGTAACGGCCGCCAAGCTGCAATCCGATGGCGACTACATGGCGGAAACCTGCCTGAACGAATTAGGCGTAACCCGGCAGCAGCTCTGTGAAGAGGCTACGCTGCAGACAGTGGAGGGCGAACTGCTCATCCAGGAAGACGCGGCTTACCGGCAGATGCGCACCCACCTGGATTCCATGGGACCCGTGAACATGATGGCGCTGGAAGAGTACAAGGAAACAGCTCAACGCCACGAATTTCTGCTGACGCAGCGCAAGGACCTGCTGGAATCGATTGAAAACACCCAGAACACGATTCGCGAGATCGAGACGGTGTCGCGACAAAAATTCCAGGAGGCCTTTGACCGCATCAACGAAAATTTCCAGCTCACCTTCCGCAAGCTGTTCGCCGGCGGGCAAGCGTTCATGCGGCTTACCGACCAGGAAAACAGCCTGGAAAGCGGCATAGACGTAGTGGCTTCGCCTCCGGGAAAGCGGCTGCAGAACGTGCTGCTGCTGTCCGGCGGCGAAAAGGCCCTGACCGCGCTGGCCCTGCTGGTGGGCATCTTCCAGTACCAGCCCAGCCCCTTCTGCATCCTGGACGAGGTGGACGCGCCGCTGGACGAGGCCAACATCGGGCGCTTCACCGAACTGGTGAAGGAGATGAGCGTGCAGACCCAGTTTGTGCTCATTACCCACAGCAAGAAGACCATGAGCATCGCTCCGGTGCTCTATGGCGTGACCATGCAGGAGCCGGGAGTCTCCAAGCTGGTCTCGGTGCGCTTCGGGGCCTGACAGGCCCGGCAGATATGTCGTAACCCGACATTACTTTCCGGAAGCCATTTGCCGGGTTTTCTGGACGCACATTTTTTCCACATCCAGGCGCTCGGAAAGCCGCCGCCAGAGCCAGTTTCAAGAAACCAGCTGCTTGTCAACCCCTTTTCACCGAAAGCCGCCGCCCGGTCGGCCGCCTCAGGTCCCGACCCGGTTGACAAAAAATTCTGGACGGCTAGAATACGCGACGTTTCTTACGGCTAGAATGATTGCATGACTCCCCAACTCCTCGACAACGTCCTTCTCCGAACCGACATACCTGAACTCGAACTGTACGCCAGCGGCAAGGTGCGCGATGTTTACCGGGTAGACAATGAGCACCTGCTGTTCGTGGC
>DATEGM010000198.1:0-14501 GCA_035280085.1 Terriglobales bacterium | reverse complement strand
CCGGCTGTGCCTGGACCGCTGGAGCCGGGAAGGCTCGGGAGCGCCGGACTTAGGTCCCACGGTTTACAACCTGATTGACGGGCTGGCGCGCTTTCTGAACATCAACGCCTGCTCGGCGCACAACGGGAGGCAGCCCAAGTTTCTGGTTGACCAGTTGCCGGAAGTTTACTGCCGCTCCACGGATGAGCTCCTGCACAAGCTGCTGCAGCGGCGAATTGCGGCCGAGCCTGACCGCAAGGCCATCCGCGCCCGCCTGGCGGAGCAGGGCAGCGCTTACTTGCCGGCCATGAATTCCATTTATGTCACCGATTTCCAGATGGTGCACGTGGCCGAAGAAGCGGCCTCGTTTTTGCACCACGCCTGCCGCGGCTCTGTGAGCAAGCCGGCGAACGGCAATGGCAACAGTCAACTGGAGCCGGAAGAACGGTTCTACACGCGCGTGCTGGAGCAGGCGCTGGCTTATTTTGGGTCGCGGGTTCTGTATCCGGCGCGCCCGCCAGTGCGGGAAGCCGATTTATACGTCCTGTACAGCCAATCGCAGCAGGAAATTGAAAGCTGCCATGCCTACAGCTACGCGGAGTACATGCGCATGCTGGATTTCCTGGTGCTGCACAAGGACTACGAAGCCAGCACGAAGCGCTACCTGGCCACCCCAGCGTTGATCGAGGAAGGCGTGGGCTTCGCCGGAGAGCGCTTCGATTTTGCCACCCGGCAACTGGGGCACATGCTGGGAACCGAACTCTACGACGCCTATGTTGCCGGGCGAGTGGGCAAACGCTTCCTGCGGTCTCTCTTCTTCCGCAAGTCCAACGATCCTAATGGCGCGCGGGATTTCTATTTTGCGGTGGTGCGCAGGATTGGGCGGGTTCGCAAGCGGGCGATATAGAACCAGCACTCAGCATTCAGCCAGCCACCGGTTATTTTGAAGCACGCCCGTGCATTGCTGAGGCAACGCAGTCATCCCGCCACGCGTTCCGTTACTCGCGCCGAGAGCGGCGGCACTTTCTTATGGCGCCGTTTCGCTGCCCGCCACAGGTCGTATTGAGACTGCATCCCGGTCCATAGTTCGGCACTGGTGCCCAGGGCCTCGGAGAGGCGCAGCGCCATGTCAGCCGAAATTCCTGCCGCTCCGTTCAGAATGCGCGACAAAGCCACCCGGCTGACTCCCAGGTGCTTTGCCGCCTCGGTGACAGGGAGCGCTCCGAGATAATCGCGTAACACGCTTCCAGGATGTGGCGGGTTGTGCATGCGCATAGCAAAAACCTCAATGGTAGTCTTGGTAATCCACCAGCACGGCATCCTCGCCTTCGAAGGCGAAAGTCAGACGCCAATTGCCGCTCACCGCCACCGACCAGTGTCCTTGCAGGCGGCCGTGAAGCGGATGCAGCTTCCAGCCGGGGGCGTTCATATCTCTGGCCGACTTAGCATTATCCAGGGCGAACAGCTGCAGTCTGAGCCGCCCGGCATGGCCGGACTGAATTTTCGCCTTCGAGCCTGTCCGGAAGAACTGCTCAATGCCCTTATGCCGGAAACTCCTGATCACACTGTATACTGTAACGTATCGCTATACATGCGGCAATTGCTAAATGGAGTTAGCGGACGGCAGGGTTTGAGGTCACCCGTGCTGGCGGCCGCCCCGGCTTGAAATTTTTCGCTATCCTTAGCCTGCTGGCGGCGTCAATGGGAGGAAGGAGATGGCGATGAATAAACTGACCTCGATTGCGGCAGTAGGCCTGGTGGTGCTGGCTTGTGTGCTACCGGGGTTGTCCCAGGAGATGGCAAGCAAGGATGCGGCCAAGCCGCCGCTCACCGGGTCGCGGGCGGTGCTCGAGTCGTGGAACGAAATCGGCGGGAAGTTGATTGGCATGGCGGAAGACTTCCCTGAGAACAAGTACGATTTCAAGCCCAATCCGGCCGAGCGCAGCTTCGCCGAGCAACTCCTGCACGCGGCCGGCGCGAATTACTTCTTCACCAACATGGCGCTGGGCCAAAAGCCTCCATCGGAAGAGGACCCCAAGCGCGACCAGTACAAGACGAAGGCGGATGTGGTCGCATTCGTGAAAAAGTCTTTTGCCGACGGCGCCTCGGCCATTACCAGCAAAGGTGATTCCGGCATGGCGGGCACGGTCACGGACCCTGACAGCCACCGCCAGCTTGGACTTTCCGACCTGGCTTATGGGCTGATTGAGCACTCCGGTGAGCATTACGGTCAGCTCGCGGTGTACTACCGCGTGGCGGGACTGGTGCCGCCGGCCTCGCGTCCGAAGAAGTAACAGACTGCTCCGGATTGACTTAGGTTACCCAGGCTCCTAATATCCGCCCTGTGGCGGAGCCTGCCCGCATTTCCGGACGCGTGCTCGGACATTACCGCGTCCTGGAGCAGATCGCCGCCGGGGGAATGGGTGTGGTGTATCGCGCCCATGACCAGCGGCTGGAGCGCGATGTCGCCATCAAGGTCCTGCCTCCCGGCGTTCTCGCTGACGAAGCTGCCCGCAAACGCTTTCGCAAAGAAGCGCTAGCTATCTCGCGCCTCAGCCATCCCAATATCGCTACGGTCTATGATTTCGATTCCCAGGACGGGATTGACTTTCTGGTGATGGAGCTTATTTCCGGAAGCGACATTGATCAGAAGGTGGCCACCGGCGCGCTGGCGGAAAAAGAAATTGTTGCGCTGGGCCGCCAGATAGCGGAGGGGTTGGCAGTAGCCCACGAGCACGGCATCATCCACCGCGACCTGAAACCGGGCAACTTGCGCGTGACGGCTGATGGACGGCTCAAGATACTGGATTTTGGGCTAGCGCAGGTGACAAGGCCGGCGAACCTGGAAGAACCGACTCAAAGCATAGCCACAGATACGGTTTCCGGTACCCTGCCTTACATGGCACCGGAGCAACTGGCGGGTGAGCCGCCGGACCAGCGCAGCGACATTTATGCGGCGGGAACGGTGCTATATGAGATGGCGACCGGACGCCGGCCGTTTACCGACAAATTAGCCACCAAATTGACGGATGCGATCCTGCACCAGCCGCCGGTTACGCCGCGGGCGTTCAACGCCAAGGTTTCGCTGGAACTGGAGCGGATCATTCTCAAGTGTTTGGAGAAAGATCCCAGCCACCGCTACCATTCGGCGCGGGAATTGCAGGTCGACTTGCTGCGGCTGGTCAGCGGAGCCAGCACGGTTTTAGTTCCGGCATCACCCGAGTTTCGAACCACCCGCAAGACTGTGCGGGTTGCGGCGGCTGTGGGAGCCGTTGTGTTGGCGGTCGCACTGGGGCTATTGCTAATTAAGAGCCGCGGACGGCCGGCGCCTGCTGCCACCGGCATCCATTCTCTCGCGGTGCTGCCGCTGGCAAACCTCTCCAATGATGCGGCGCAAGATTTTTTCGCAGATGGTATGACGGAGGAACTGACCACCGAACTGGCGCGTATCAGCGCTCTCCGCGTGATCTCCCGCACCTCGGCCATGCAATACAAAGGCGCGCACAAGCCGCTGCCGCAGATCGCAAAAGAGCTGAATGTGGATGCCGTAGTCGAGGGTTCAGTATTGCGTGCCGGAGCCCAAGTTCGCATCACCGCCCAACTGATCCGCGCAGCAAGCGACACGCACCTGTGGGCGGAAAGCTATGACGGCGACGTGCGCGATGTCCTTCGCCTTCAAAAGGAGGTAGCTCGCAACATCGCGCGGCAGATCCAAATCACCCTCACGCCCCAGGAGCAGAACGTACTGACGGCGAATCGGCCCGTCGATCCTGAAGTTCACGACCTGTATCTGCGGGGGCTCTATTCCCTAGGCAAGGGTGATGAAAGGGGATTCACCCAGGCCATCGAATACTTTGAGCGCGCGGCCGCAAAGGATCCCGGCTATGCGGCGGCCTACGCCGGTGTGGCCGAAGGCTATTACAGCCTGTCCACCAATTACTGGCCTCCGCGCGAGGCCATGCCGAAGGCCAAGGCAGCAGCTTTGAAGGCGCTGCAGTTGGACGAGAACCTTTCCGAAGCGCACAGCGCGCTGGGCGCGGTGCACTACTTTTACGATTGGGATTTTGCGGCGGCCGAGCAGGAAGCGAAGCGGGCGATCGAACTCAGTCCCAGCAATGCCAGCGCTTACGATGTGATGGCCAATTATCTCAGCACGGTCGGCCGTCTGGAAGATAGCGTTTCCGCGATTGACCGTGCGCATGCCATGGACCCGCGCTCCGTTCCCATCATGAGCGACAGGATCATCATCACTTCGATGGCGCGGAAATATGAGCAGGCGATCAGGGACGGGCAGGAAGAGACTGCCTCCGAACCTAATGCCGGTTCGCTGCATACCTGGCTATCGGTAGCGTATATGCTCGCCGGGCGTAACAGGGAGGGGGTTGCTGAGGCTGAGACCGGATACCGCCTGGACGACAATCCTCTACACCAGAGCGTTCTCGCCGCTGCATATGCTAAGTCAGGGATGAGGAGTGACGCCGATAAGGCGCTCACCGATCTTAACGAAAAGCTGAAGAAACGATACTCCTGTTCCTACGAAGTGGCCATCGCTTACGTTTTCCTGCGGAGACGCGACACGGCTTTTCAGTTCCTGGAAAAAGGTTACCAGGACCGGTCGGATTGCATGCCCATGCTGGGCGTAGATCCGCGCATGGACCAGATCCGCTCAGACCCGCGGTACCAGGAGCTTCTGCGCCGGCTCGATCTGGCCAAGTACTTCCCCCAATGAGGAAAGTTTGTTGGTGTGCCCTAGCGGCCGGTTTCCAGATTTGTCTGATTAAGGGTATCCGGCTTGTGGCCGCCTTCCAGTTCGGTCAATCGCAACTTGATCTGTTGGAAATCAGAGGTGTCCACCTTGTATTGAGGGGCCGGCGGCAGCAAAGTACTGATCTCCCGCCGAGCTCTTTTGATCCGATCGGCGAGTTGGGCACCCGAGCCAAAAGCCTTGTCCCGGGCGCCGCGCCCTTGTTTCTGAGAGGCCCGGGCTTTCTCCAGAAATGCTGTCAGCGCCTGCGGGTCGTACCCAGCTTTGTAGAGGTATTGAATGGCGAGAAAATCCGCGTCAGCCTCCAAGCCAGCGGAAGGCAAATAGACGGTATTCATAGCCAGGTGGCGAGCGGTAAGCCTGAAGATGCGAGGCACGTAGGCGACGTTTGCCAGTTCTTCGGCGCTCATCTCCTGGGCCCCGTGGCAGGCCGCCACGTGAGCAATTTCGTGAGCAATAACGGCCGCCAGTTGGGCCTCGTCATCCGCAGCCAGGATCAAACCGGAATGCACAAATATGAATCCGCCGGGGAGGGTGAAGGCATTGACGTCGCCTGTCTTAATGACTTTGAAGGCAACCGGCACGCGTGCGTCGGAGTTGCGAACCAGATTCTGGCCGATACGATTCACATAGCTGGTAATTACCGGATCGGCAATGAGCTTGGAAGTGGTCTCGACTTTTTGAGCGTCTGAGCGGCCGACTTCGGCCTGCGCTTGCAGGCTGTATCGGCTGCCCGGTCCGCGGGCACAGCCTACATCCCGAATGCCGACAGCGCTGATGTCCCGGATGCTGCCGTCGTGGTAAGTCTTGAGCGGTTGTGCTATGCCAAGAGCCCGGCCAGCGGCAACGGCGCCGGGGAGGGATTCGCTTTTCACAGCCCCGTCTTGGGCAGGCGAAATGCCTTGGAGTAAAACCAGGAGTGAAAGCGCGAGGACAAATTCTGCTGCGCGCAGCGCCAAGTGGGCGCTGAGCCTACTTGGAACCATGGCCCTGCAAGCGAATTGATTTCAGAACGAACTCCTGGGCCAGGCTGGTGGCGACACGTTCTGCGGTGCTGATGCCGAAATTCACGAACACCAGGCCGGTGCCGCGATTCGTCTGCGGATAGTAAAGATTCGAGATGGCGGATGATGCCAGGTCCCCGCCCAGGCTGGAGAAGTTTGCTTGCCATTTTCCATTGTCCCCCTTGCAGACGAAGGGATGAACCATGGCGTGCGCAATCCGGGACTTTCTGGTGCCCGTTCCCTGATAGAAGTAGCGCGGGTCCTGGCGCAGAAGCGAGGGCAGGATGGCCCCTCCAATCATGATGTCGCTGAAGCCATCGGCGGAGTTGGCGCCGTAACGTTTGCCGAAACCCTGAGCGCCCTGGCCGTAGTCAGGGGTGTCCCCCGCCTGCTGGACGGCAGAAAGGAATGCGATTCCGGTAGCGGTGATCGGGTCGCTGGCGACCTTGAGCGCGAGGCGGAACTTCAGCTTAGCCGTGAGCGGGACAGGATCCGGCTCGTAGACCACATAGAAGTTGGGAATGATGCCCAGGACGCGCTGCGTTTCCTCAACCTTGACCTGTTCGGTGGCGACCTGTTCCGGGGTCTGCGTCACATTTACCGTAGTGCGCGCCAACTCAATCTGCAGCCGGATATCGGTCAGGATTTTAAACTGGCCCGGCTCCAGCGTAACCAGCGGCGAGAGCCATTCGGAAAACCCTTCGGCATTAATTTTGACCTGATAGGGAATTCCGGGCTTCACGTCGTGGAACTCGAAATAGCCGTTGTTGTTGGCAGCGGCCGTACGGCGGTCAGTCGCGTCATTACTCTGCAGAGCGACACTCGCATCAGGAACCGTGTCGCCGTTCGCGTCAGTTACCGTACCCACGATGCTTCCCAGTTGGGGCTCCGGCGTGCTGGTTTCCTGCCCTTGCATAGGCGCGGACCCGGCCAGCATGCCCGCCAGTACCACCGCCAAACAGATACAGATTCGCTGTGCGCGTAACTTCATCCCGGTTTCCTACTTCCCCTAAGCAGTCGTTTGTTTTGTAGCGATTTGGCGGGTTGGCACACCCCCACCTGGCCCTTTTGCGAGCCACTGGCAAACTGCATGATCGGTTTTGCGGGGCTACACCGGCAAGTTACGCACGTCTTAAGCCGTGCGAGTTGGGATCGAATGAGAGGAATAGGCAAGTACAAGAAGGAAGGAACCCAACTGCACTTTCCCTGTACCTACATGAGGCTTTCGGCGGTCTTGGTGGGTGGACAAATGCAGGCGCAGGTACTCAATGAAGCAGGCTGCCCGGCCACAAGCTTGCCACCCGCGAAAACGCCCGCGAGGTTGCAGAAGCTCGTTACGGGCCGGACGCTTTTGATTCCAACCGCCGCCCTGGTCTGCGTCTACCTCTATTTGCAGACGTTCATCCTGCCCCACACGCCCATCCTCCAGCGCGACGATCAAATTACTTTTGTGGTCAACGCCGTGCGCATGTTGCGCGGGGAAATGATCTACAAGGATTTCTACCAGTACACCCCGCCGGGTACGGACCTGATTTACCTCGCCCTATTCAAAGTATTCGGCGTACGCGCCTGGGTCGCGAGCGCAGTAGTGTGCCTGCTGGGAATTGCGGCTTTCTGGATTTGCTACGCGATCGCTGTGCGGATGATGGCGCGCGCTTCGGCCTGCCTGGCGGCTGCGATGTTCACCGTATTTGTGTTCGGGTCCATGCTTAACGGGACGCACCACTGGTATAGCGCGCTGCTGATAATTTGCGCGGCCCTGTGCCTGCTTGCCAGCAGAACGCCGGCGCGGCTGGCGAGCGCAGGCGCATTTGTGGCTATGGCCTCGTTTTTCACTCAGACGCGAGCGCTGTCGCTGGTCGCATTGCTGGTGTTTGTCGCCTGGGAATCCCGCAGGCGGCACGCCGGGTGGCGTGACGCTTTGAAGCGCGAGGCCAGCCTGCTGGCGGGATTTGCCGGCGCTTTTGTGCTATTGAACTTTTATTACCTGCGGCACGCGGGCATGGCGGCCATGTTCAACCACCAGGTAGTTGCGCTGAGCCGCTCCGCTTTCACTTTCAACTCCTACCTGCTGGGATTCCCCTCTGTTCCTCCCTGGCATCTGGCCGGGAGAGCTGTTGGGTTCGTTGTGGTGTACCTGCTGCTGCCGGCGATTTACATCTACAACTGCGCGTGGCTTATCCGGAAGCGCGGTCGGGATTATTCCGCTCAGGATGAACGCATTCTCTTGCTTTCGCTGCTCGGCCTCACTCTTTTTCTGGAAGTATTGCCGGCGCCGAACTGGGTGCGCTTATTTCCGATCTCCATGCCCGGGATCATTCTCGCCGTGCAACTGGTGGCGGGGGAGGGGAAATTCCGGTTGTTCATCCGCCGGTCACTTTGGGCGGGAACATCTATGCTGGCGCTCTTGGGCGGCATAAGCGCGCAAACCCGGCCACGGCACATACTCGCGCTGCCGATCGGGAGGGCTGTGGTGTATGGCGACGATACAGCCGTCAAACTTACCGAGTTGGCTACACAGACCAAACCAGGAGACTACTTCTTTCAGGTGGCCTGGCTGGACCTTTATTTTCCGCTGCAGTTGCGCAATCCCAGCTACGTTGAAGCGCTCTCGCCTTCTGCCGCTCCCGCGCAAGTAAAGGACGTTATAACGGCGCTGGAGAAGCACCAGGTGAGGTATGTCCTGTGGTCAGCGCGCCTCGACGCCGGTTCCCCCCGAGGCGACGGACTTATGCCAATACGCAGGTATTTGAAGGAGCACTATCGCGTGGTGGAGCGCTTTGCCCCGGCGGAAGATCTATGGGAAAGGACCGTGGATTCGCCAGCCCCGTCGCAACCGGCGCAAGGACGGTAAAGAAGGAATCGCCCACATGGCCACAGCAGAAAAGGTGTTTGCGAATGCCGTTCCGGCTGCGATTCCGAAACACTCCAGAGCACATAAAAGACGCGCGGTTCTGCGCAGGGCGGTGACGGCGGCGGTCATTCTAGGCGCAGGCACCCTCCTCGGGCTGCCTCTTTTGCTGCACGGACTGCTTCCGCGCGGCCACGACGTGCCCCAGCACCTGCGCCGGTATGCGGCGTTTCGCCAGAGTTTCAGCATGGTTAATCCCTATCCTCGCTGGCTTTCCAAGGCTAACGCCGGCTTAGGCGACCCCGTAATGTTTGTGTATGGGCCGTTGCCGTACATGGTTGCAGCTGCGCTTCGGCCATTCGCGCCTTCCTCATTGGGCGGGCACGCGGCCTTCCCGGAGTTCGTGCTGGCGGCATGGGTGGCGCTGCTCGCCTCGGGGTTCACGTGCTTTTTGTGGTTGCAAACATTTGTGCCCTGGAAGTCCGCGCTGGCAGCAGCCGTGTTGTACCTCGCAGTGCCTTTTCATCTTTGGGGCAATCTCTATATTCGGGGCGATATCCCGGAGTGCTGGGCGCTGCTATGGATGCCACTCACTTTATTCTTCGTCCACGGTGTGGCGGCCAGACGAAGGCATGCGGAAATCGGACTCGCAATCTCATACGCGCTGCTTGTAGCCAGCCATCTGTTCACGGTCGTACTTTTTTCGCCGGTTCTGCTGGCATATGCGGCCGTTATTGTCGAGGGCGGCCAGCGTGTCCGGAATGTACTGAGGACAGGAGCCGGCATGGCCCTTGGGGTGGGCGTTTCAGCCGCCTACCTGTTCACGGCCCTGGCGCATGAAACGAATATTTCCGCCTCCCGCTTCCTGAGCGAGGGCGGTTACGTTTTCGCGCGCGATTTTCTGCAGTTCTCCAAGGACGTTTTGCTCGACAAAGATCTGCTTCAACGCGGCGGACATTTTGCCGGGCGCCTCACCTGGGTGACACTGGACACCATTGCCGTTGCTGCCTGCGCCGCTTTTGTGGCCTGGCGTGCTTCGCAGCGACGCCAAGTCAGGTTCTGGATCAGCGTGTGCTTCCTTTCCTTGTTTCTGATGTCGCCCGTCTCGCTGGGAATATGGCGGGTGGTGCCTGGCCTTGAGTTGCTGCAGTTCCCCTGGCGGCTCAACGACGTGGTATGCGTCGCGGTGGCGGCGCTGCTGGCCATGGCGCTGGCCCAGTTTTCACGCAGGTTTCGCGTTAGCGACTGGGTGGCGGTCGCGCTGGGTGTGCTGCTGCTCGCGGCGTGGGGAGAAGCATATCTGCACGTCTGGCGGCAATATGATCTGCAGCGATACGAGATGGCAAGGCGCGATGACGTCGCGCTCGCAGACGACACCCTGCGCTTCGTCTGGCTGCGCTGGACTCCGCCGGAGCTGTACACTCCTCAGGCGCTAGCGGAATTGGGGCAACGCCCGCCGGCGGAATTTGTTGGCAGCCCCGGCACGGCAACTGTGACAAGCCTTGCTGACCGGCATATCGAAATCACAACTACCAGCGTGAGTGGCGGGCCGCTGCTCGTCCGGCAGTTTTTCTATCCCGGGTGGACAGCCCGGGACGAAAACGGGGAGTGGCTGAGCGTTCGACCTTCGCATCCCGAGGGCCTCATCTCCATCACGGCGCCTCCGGGGGCTCACCACGTCCACCTGACGCTCCCTTTGCGAAATGTGGAACTCGCTTCGTGGTGGATCACTGCTCTTTCGCTGCTGGCATGTGCCGCCGGGCTAAAGCTACGCCTTGATTCTACGCCGAGAGGCTACCGCACTACTTTGGGCTGCCAGTAAGCACAAAGGCGCTCCCTTCCTAACCACAGGTGGGCCAGATCCCTGAGGTTGTTTTTGTATGTACGCGTCACCAGGTAGTCCTTCCCGCCTTTTACACGCAGCCTGTACTCTCCCGTCGGTAAAGGCTGGATCTCCTCCACGGCCGAAATATTCACGATGACCGAGCGGTGTATGCGAATAAAGCCGTAGGGTTTAAACTTCTCCGCCATTGAGGAAAGGGACTCGCGAAGCAAATAGGAATTGGCTCGGTGTCGCATCGAAACGTAGTTACCTTCGGCTTGGACGGCAACGACCTCAGCTAAATCCAAAAACAGGATTCTGCCCTTTGCCTTAAACGCGATTCGCGGCGAGTCAGCCGAGTAATCCCGCCTGGCCACGGCAGAGGACATCGGAATTCCCCGCAGCGCGCTAGCCGAGGCCTCCGCGTTGGCGTGATTTTGAATACATATTTCGCCTGCATTGGCCTTCTCACCCTGAATCTCGCGGGCGCTCATGATGGACCCCTCGCATTGCTCTCGCGTTTTGCGCTTCCTGCTACTCGAAGCGAGACTGACGATTGGACTGCTTTTAAACGAAACGATCCTACATAACCGGAGCAGCGGTTCCGTCGGACCACCTGCCCACGGGAACGACAAACACATCGATCGGTTGCACGCCCCTGAATTGTGGATTCAGCATTACCGGCGATTTCGGCAGGTCAGCGCCCCATGTTTTGCCGTCGAGCGCAGGCGCGTAAAACATCAAGTGGGCCAGGTTATGATCATTTTTATCGGTGAGATAAGCTTCCTTCGACATCATGTAGCTCATGCCACCGGGTTCGAGCGGGGGCAGTTTGCCTTTTTCGAATGCGGCCTTGTTGCCCGCAATGATTTCAGCCTTGGTTCGCCCGGCCAACGCCATGTCAGTTCTCTTGAAAGTAGCCGGAAGAACGGATCGAGCGGCCGGCGGATTGAAACAGATTGGGCCGCGAATTTTGGGATTCCAAAACTCCGGTGCATTGGAAGGGGACATCCACCCGCGCTCGACCAGACACACAAAACCATTCTTGCCTTGGACGGCAGTTTCGTAGCCATGCCGTCCCAGTACCAGAATTTTTGCGTCGCGCGATATGGCATCCGGCGCCGCGCTTCGCGCCAAGGTAATCTCGGCGTCTCGGTCTGCCATGAGGTACTGACCGAGTGGCGCCATGCTGGGATAGGCTGTCTTGGACCCTTGCGCCTGCGCTTGCTCCACTCCCATGAATCCCAGGACCATAGCAAAAATTACAGATGCGACCATCACCACTCGTCTCCGGTTCATCGTCTCCCTCCGAATCAGAATCGCTGCCTTTGCCGGGCAACGTCCTTCTTTAATCTCCGCCCGGCTCTCCCTGACTGACAAGGCGCGCGAAGAGACCCCAGCCACCCCACGATGTTTCTAATTCCCACTTCCCACATCTTGGCATCTTGCGCATTCTTGGCTAACGAGGCATAACCTTCATACATCGCAACCAAAAAGCTGGCTGCTTCTTCCGGAACCAAGTCGCGGCGGACTGTCCCTTGAGACTGTCCCCTGCGCAAAGCCGCGGCAATGCCTTCTTGCCAGGCGCGGAAGATGCTCTCCAGCCGCTTGCGGAATTGTTCGTCGAGCGGCGACATCTCCTGAGCCAGATTAAGCAGGGGACAACCGCCCTCTACGTCTTCTCTCCGAACCGATGTGCTCTGGACAATGCCGATCAAAATCTCGACGGGTTCCCCCTTGCCGCAAAGGGGACGCAACCACTTGTCGCGGGTAAATTGTGTGATGATCTCTTCGACGACGGCGTATCCCAGGACTTCCTTGCTGTCGAAATGGTGGTAGAGCGCCCCCTTGGTGACATTGGTAGCGGCGAGAATCGTATCAATGCTGGCACCCTGGAAACCTGATCTGTAGACCTCCTGAAAAGCCGCTTGCAGCAAGCGTTCCCGGGTACGCTTTGGATCGCGGAGCTTTCGCTTTCCCTCGTGTCCAGCATACATACCGACCAGTATGTATGTTAAAGAGCCTGGAAGTCAATCGGAACTGATCGGCAGCATTGGGCGAGCGACCCTCGGGCCGACCCCTTGCGCTCGACTTGAGGCGTTTTTGGCGGCGCCTGAGCGCCACACGAAATCCTGAACCAAGAGAACGACCGGGATTGTAAAAGCGTTCAGGACTGGCCGGGAGGGCCGGATTGGAAGCGCCTCCTTTCTGTTCCCGAGGACTGATTGTGAGTCACATCACAGACATACTGACCTGCTTCGCGCATAATCTCGCCCCAATCCCGGGGGTGCCGTTTCGTGAGACACACGCGAATCATCGTCACCCATTACGGCGGACCCGATGCGCTGCAGGTTCTTGAAGAAGAGTGCCCCGAGCCCAAACGTGGTGAAGTGCGGGTGAGAGTGCTGGCGGCAGGCGTTTCCTTGCCCGACATAATGGCCCGCCAGGGCATCCACCCCGAGACGCCTCCGGTACCCTACACGCCCGGCTGGGATCTGATTGGCATTGTGGATCGGCTCGGCGACGGTATCTCTGGATTCGAAACAGGCCAACTTGTTGCCGCGATGCCCATCAGCGGCGCCTACGCGGAGTTTGTCTGCCTGCGGCAACGGGAATTGGTTCCGGTGCCGCCCGGGTTGGACGCAGCCGAAGCGGCCAGCCTTATCTTGAACTACATAACCGCGTACCAGATGCTGCATCGCTCCGCCAAGGTCAAACCCGGCCAGCGTGTGCTGATTCATGGCGCGTCAGGCGGGGTGGGCACGGCACTATTGCAGCTTGGGCGCCTCGCCGGGCTGGAGATGTTTGGTACCTGTTCCGCAGCAGGAGCCTCAGCCGTTTCGCAGCTGGGCGGTGTTCCCATTGATTACAAGCATCAGGACTTCGTGCAGGAAATTTACCGCCTCACCGGCGACGGTGTGGATGCCGTTTTCGACCCGCTCGGCGGCAGCCACATGTGGTATTCCCGGCGGGCTCTGCGACCTGGTGGGAGGGTAGTGGCCTATGGCAATACGACCTCGCTGCGGGGAGAGGGGTTGGCTTCGGGCCGCCGGGGTCGTCGTAATCGTCTGCATGGAATCCCGATTTTCGGGCTGTACATTGCCGGCGGGTGGCTTCTTCCTGACCGCAAACGGGTGATTCCCTACAGCATCCAGTGGCTTAAGCGGCTGAGCCGGGCATGGTTTCGAAAGGATTTGATCGCCTTGTTGGATCTGCTGCAACAGCAGAAAATCAAACCGATTATCGCGCAGCGATTTCCTCTTGCCGAGGCCAGGCAGGCGCAGGAGTTACTCGGGAGGGGAGGCGTGGTCGGCAAGATCGTGCTCGAGGTGAATCGCTCTTCCGTGCGAAGGACCGCGAGTCGGAACTGGTCGAATAACCGGGAATAACCGGGGACAGGGAATAACCGGGGACAGACGGGATGTTTCCCTGCCGCTGGGAATGGGGAACGTTCCGTCTGTCCCCAGGTTTCCCCAGGTTTCCGAGCTTGAGCCAACCCCTTTTGCCGATCCTTTACATTTATTTCCCAGTGTACTGGGTGCTACTGGGAGTGATCCTTCTCGGGTTTGCGTGGCTGCCCTTTCGTTACCGCTTCGCCAGCTTGCAGCTCGCCACGCTGGGTTGTTATTGGGTGCACCTGAAATGGCTCACGATTCCTATTGGTTTGTTCGTCTTGTTTCGGCAAGGTCGTTATCTTGCATTTGCAGTGGCGCTGGCCACGCCGTGGATGGCCGCGCTGTTGAATGCTCCCGCCCAGTTCATTGCGGCGGCTGGAAAATCCCCTTCTCAGATCGGGATTGTGCAGGAGAGATTTTTGCAACTCGCTGAACAGTACAATCCACCTCAATTCACCTCAGTGGGGTAATTGTGAGGTGAATCGCGTTGTGCATGTAAGTTGTTGACTATAAATAAATAAGTATCAAAATTAGTCATTAGTGTGAATACAACTCACCTCACAATTGCAGGCGAGCGACGACGCACTTTCGCCTTATATTCGCCAAACCCACGCCAAAAATACCAAATTGAAAAGAAAACGTTTGTACAAATTTGACAAACTGCGGGCCTTTCGGGGGGCCATTC
>DATEGM010000197.1:0-6868 GCA_035280085.1 Terriglobales bacterium | reverse complement strand
ACGGCGGGGCTCGCCCGCAACATTGCCGGCGGAGGCGTCAAAATCCACCACCCAGACCTGAGAGCTGCCGCCCTGAGAGGAGATATAGGCGAGCTGCTTGCCGTCAGGAGACCAGCGCGGCCGGTCTTCGCCGGAAACGCCGGAAGTCATCTGCTTCGCATCGCCGCCCGCCCGCGGCACCACCCAGAGGTGGGGTGTGCGCGTGTTAGCCTTCAGATCAACCTTGATGGCGGTGAAGGCGACCCAGTTTCCGTCAGGCGAGACTTGCGGCTCGCCCACGCGCTGCAAAGCCATCATGTCTTCAAAAGTGAACGGGCGCCTGGCCTGCGCCAGCAAAAGGCAGCTCAGAAGGAAAACCAATATGCAAGGCCGCATGGCAACTCCTCAAAAGCAGACAAGTGTAGCGGATTGGGGATGCAGGAGAATCACGTGGGAAATGGGATGACCCGAAACGAGGGCTAATTTCGAAAAACATTCTTGACGCCGAGAAACAGCGACCTTCAGGGGCTAATAGCCCACTTGCCTCTAAAGCAGGTTTCGCACGGCTAAAGCCGTGCGCTTCCACCTAAGAGCCTGCCGAAAACGACCTTGTCGAGAGCAACGAAAAAAGCAGGTCCATTCGCTGTGCTCCCTCGCGTGGCTCGGTCGCGCAGCTCAGGATGACAAAGTGTAGGGCGGAGATGATGAGTGAAGAACCGGGTGTTACGGAAACCGAGAACTGAGAAGCTATCTCGTAATGGACCAAGCGGGTAAAACTCGGGTTTCCCCAGGGGCTAAAGCCCGCTGTTCATGCGATTCTGGACGGCACGGCTTAAGCCGTGCCCTGATACGAAGCTTTTTTTCAGCAGGCTTTGACGCCGTGCCCTTCCGAAATCGCTTTATGAGAAAGATTCTGAGAACTGAGAACTGAGAACTGTTCTACACGCCCAATTTCTTCACTTCCTCGTTGTAGTATTTGCGGTACAGAATGTCCCACTCCTGGGAACCTTCCAGGATGGTGCGCTTCTGGCTCTCGATTTTTTGGCGGGCGGCGGCGTCAATTTTGGCTTCCTGGCCGAGCAGTTCTTCCAGGATACGGCGGGCTTCCAGGCGGATGCTGTTGCGGTCTTCGACGAACTCCACTTCGTCCATGGCGGCCAGCGCGTCGGTGACCGTATGGGCCAGTTTGTTGACCTTGTCGCGGTTCAGTCTCACAGCACCGCCTTATATTTGCGCACCAGTTCGCCTTTTACTTTTTTGAACATTTCCTGGTAATTGGCCCCGGTTTTGCGCATTTCGTCGGCGTAAGTGTCGAGAATGATGCGCACCTCGTCGTTGATGCGGTCTTCCAGGCCCAGTTCTTCCAGCATCGCGGCGTGGACCTTCTCGGTGACGGCCGGGACCTTTTCCGTTTCGATGAAGTTCCCGGATATCAGTTTCTTGGTGAGTTCGCGAGCCAGATAGCTCACATATTCTTTCGACAGGACCATGTGCGGAGGAGGCGCGTTAGCGCAAGTTTTGAGTTTAACATAAGGGCAGCGGCTAGCTTCTAGCTACTAGCTACTAGCTTCTAGCTAATAGAGCCAGAACGCGGAAAAGCGAACTACGAGCCAGGAGCTAGTAGCTGGTGGCTATCTGGGTCTAAAATACTTACTTGCCTACTCCCCGCAAGAGCTACGCCATGGCCGACGACCTGAGCAGCCTGAAAGACGACATGACCGCCTTCATTGAAGGGCATGGTATGCGCCGACTTCCCGCTTATGTGGACTATGACCAGGTGCAGGCGGTGATGTGGAAGGATTCCGGCAACCCCGACGGCTGGAAGGATTTTGTCGAACTGGCCAAAGCGGCGGGCGCGACGTTCCTCACCATGGACGACTGGGTGCTGGAGCGGGAAGAACTGGAAGAACTTTCGGAACGGGTGAAGAACGCGCAATATACCAACGAAGAGGACGTAGAAGAGGTGCGCTGGCTGCGACCCTACGTTTCCAAAACCGGCTTTATCCAGTTGGGGTGGGCTTACCAGGGCACGCTGTTTCTCTACGAAGCTTCCACACAGTGGTACGAGCGCTACCAGCGCATTGTCGAGCTGCTGGATGACTTCGGCGGCATCACCATAGACGAATCCGACCAGGAAGACGAGCACTGAGCCGTGCGCTGGAATCTCCGTTCCGCGAATGGAATGGACGCGCAGCGGCTGGCGGCTGAAGCCGGCATCTCGCCCACACTGGCCCGCCTGCTATCGCTACGCGGCGTGACCGGCATTGCGGAGGCGCAACGCTTCCTTTCTCCTGCACTCAGCCACCTGCACTCGCCTTATGCCATGAGCGGCATGGCGGCGGCGGTGGAACGCCTGCGCGCCGCCCTGGAGCGCAAAGAAAAGATCCTTATCTACGGCGACTACGACGTAGACGGCACCACCGCCATCGTGATCCTGGTTACCGCCATACGCCTGTGCGGCGGGGAAGCCGACTTTCACGTGCCGCATCGCATTCGCGAAGGCTATGGCATGAAGGATGATGTGATCGAGCGGGCGGCGGGCGAAGGCGTGCGCCTGATCGTCAGCGTAGATACGGGCATTCGCGCTTTCGACGCCGCTCAGACGGCGCGCCGCGTGGGCGTGGACCTGATTGTTACGGACCACCACCTGCCCCACGAGGGAGGAGTGCCCGAGGCCCTGGTAGTGCTTAATCCCAATCAGCCCGGGTGCCAATATCCGTGCAAGGATTTGTGCGGCGCGGGGGTGGCGTTCAAGTTGGCGCATGCGTTCATGGAGAAGGCGCTGCCCGATGGGCGCAAGCTGCAGTCGCTGCTGGAGTCGTTTCTCAAGCCGCTGGCCATTGCCACCATCGCCGACGCGGTTCCGCTGGTGGACGAGAATCGGGTGTTCGCCAGCCTCGGACTGGCCGGGCTGCGCTCGCCGGTGAACGTCGGGCTAAAGGCGTTGCTCGAGGTGGCGCAACTGGATGGCTCGCGGCCGCTCAACAGCACCGACGTCGCTTTTCGACTGGCGCCGCGCCTCAACGCCGCCGGACGCATGGACGTGGCCCGCGACGTAATTGAGCTGTTTACAACCAAGGACATGGCTCGGGCGCGCGAAATTGCCGAGCGTCTGAACCAGCTGAACTCGGAGCGCCAGGCGGAGGAGGCGCGCATCGTGGAGGAAATTTGCCGCACGCTGGACGATTCGCCGGAGCGCCGAGAGGCGTACTGCATCGTAGTGGACGGTGAGGGCTGGCATCGCGGCGTGATCGGCATAGCCGCCACCCGGGTGGTGGAGCGCTACTGCCGCCCTGCACTGGTTATTTCCCGGCTGGGCGATGAGGCTCACGGCTCCGGCCGCTCCATTCCATCGTTCCATTTATTGAACGCGCTGGAATCCTGCCAGGAACTCTTCAGCCGTTATGGAGGCCACGCTCACGCGGTCGGCTTCGCCCTGCCCGCGGAACGCGTGCCGCAACTACGCTCCGCCATGGACGGCTACGCGCGCACTCAGCTCACGCCGCAAGATTTTGAGCCCATTCTGAATCTGGACGGGGAGCTTGGGCTGGCCCAGGTCACGCCTGAGTTGTACGACGCGCTGGGCCGCCTCGAGCCGTTTGGTTTGGGGAATCCTGAGCCTAAGTTCTTGGCCCGCAATGTGCGTGTGCTGTTGCCGCCGCGCGTGCTCAAGGAGAAGCATATAAAAATGAAGCTGGCGGTCGAGCAGGATGGGCGCAAGTCCGCCACCGGCATTCCGGCCATAGGATGGGGCATGGCCGAGCGCTGGCGTCAGGAACAGGTGCTGGCGGGGGATGTGCTCGATGTGGCCTTCACCCTGGAGCACAACGATCATCCCGAGTTCGGCGGGTTGGAGTTGCGGCTGTGCGACGTGGCGCGCGTGGGGAGCGCGGCGACGGGGGTGGGGAGTGCGGCGGCGAAGAGTGGCACACCTTAGCATTCAGCAGTCAGCCGGGAAACATTGAGAAGCGGGAGGGGTCGTCCCTACGGGACTCCGACCTGCTGCGCAACCGCTACCCAGGGCTTCCGCCCTGGGCTTTACTATGACGCGCCTATGGCGCTGGTTTCGGGATGTCTGGGACGGTTTGCGCGCTATGGGGCTGGTTTCGTGATGTTTGGGCGTCCCTACGTCGCTGGTTTCGTGATGCCTGGGACCTACGCGCCTATGGCGCTGGTTCGTAATGTGTGGGACTGTTTGCGTGCCTATAGCGCTGAGTTCGTTCTGGGCAAAGCAGGCACTCAGCAGTCAGCATTCAGCCGGCAAGAAGCGGGGTATCGCCCCTACGGGGCTCTATTGTTTTCTGACCTGCTTACCCAGGGCTTCCGCCCTGGGCTTTTATTATTTCGCCCGCTTTGCGGGCTGATGTATGCGATTCCTGTCCCCACGTGCGGCATTGCAATGCCTTGGGAGAGCGCGGCCTGCGCAGGCGCGAAAGCGGCCTTCGAACCAAAAAAAAAGGGACGGCGCGCGGCTAATCGTGACTCCACTGTTGACGGGCTGAATGCTGACCGCCGATTGCTGAATGCCGGCTTCACGCCCTGCTACACTGGCATCTAACAGGTCAAAAGCCCAGCAATCATGGCCTTTTCCATTGCACGGTTACGCTACTGGTTCATTGGCAGCGCCATTTTCCTGGCGACCATAGTGGTCGCCTTTTACCTGTACGCGCGCTGGCAAACCGGCCAGGTGGTCCACGTTCTGCCTAAGCCCCTGGGCGTAACCATCCAGCAAACCACGCAGGGATTCGCGCTCTCCAAATCGGAGGGCGGGCGCACGCTGTTCACGGTGCGCGCCTCGCGCGCGGTGCAGTTCAAGGCGGGCGGAAGGGCCACCCTGCACGACGTGACCATCGTGGTTTACGGCAAACAGTCCAACCGCTTCGACCAGATCTACGGCAAGCAGTTCGAATACGATCCCAAATCCGGCAACGTGATCGGCGTCGGGGAGGTCCACATGGACCTGCAAAGCAACGCCCAGGGACCATCCCAGCCAGACCAGGCGCCGCCCGAGGTGATGAAGAACCCGGTCCACGTTGATACCAGCAATCTGACCTTCAACCAGAAGACAGGCGATGCCGCTACTCCGGCGCTGGTGCGGTTCAGCATGCCGCAGGCGAACGGCTCGGCGGTGGGCGCTACTTACAACGCAAAAGAGAATTCCCTGACGCTGAGTTCGCAATTTGACCTGACCACGAGCGGCGATGACTCCATGCACATCGTAGCCGCGCACGCGGTGATGACCAAGGTTCCGCGGCAGATTGTGATGGCGCAGCCGCAGGTCGCGCGCAGTGACGAACATTTGTCCGCCGACCAGGGCACCATCTTTTTACGCGCCGACAACACGGCTTATCGCCTGCTCGCGGTGGGCAATGTGCGTGCCGATACCATCGGCGACGCCCCCACCCACCTGCAGGCTGCGCAGGGTGATTTCCAGATCGCGCCGCACAACCAGGTGCAATCGGGTGTGCTCTCCGGCGAGGTGCATGTGCAGGCCACGGGCCAGCAGCCGGCGGAAGCGCAGGCGAACCGCGCCTATTTGCGCTTCGGTCCCAAGAATGTGCTCGACCACATCCGGGCTGTTGGCGCAGTGCAGATGGTGCAGCACCGCGCGCCTTCGCCGGACGGCCAGCCGCAGCAGACGGAGGTGGATGCCGATGCAGTGGATTTCGCGGTTAAGCCGGGAAGCATCCTGGATCATGCCGACACCTCCGGCAGGGCGCAAATCGTAATTCTTTCGGCGAATAATCCGCCCAAGCCGAGCGGGTCGCGCCCGCCCCGCGCCCGCCCGGCAGGACCGGTTCGCACCACGGTGACGGCTCGTACTTTTCACGCCACCTTCACCGACCAGAACCGCATGCAGACTCTGCACGGCGCACCGGACGCAAAGATTGTCTCGGCAAGTCCCGGCCAGCCGCAGCGGGTCAGCACCAGCCGGGTGCTGGACGTGGCCTTTGCCCCGGACGGACAGGTGAGCAACCTGGTGCAGACCGGCAACGTGCATTACATCGAAGACCAGCGCCAGGGCTGGGCGCAGAACGCGGCCTACAACCCCGGCGACGGCAACTTACTGCTCACCGGTTCGCCGCGGGTGATAGACGGCGGCACAACCACTACGGCGGACCGCATTCGCATGGTGCGAAGTACGGGCGAGGCCTTCGCGGACGGGAATGTGAAGTCCACCTACAGTGACCTGAAGCCCGATCCTTCCGGCGCGATGCTGGCCGGCTCTGACCCCATCCACGTCACCTCCGCCAGCATGACCGCCAACCGCAATACCGGAGTTGCCGTGTACGTAGGCGCGGCGCGCTTGTGGCAGGACGGCAACATCGTGCAGGCTCCGACCATCACCTTTAACCACAACGACCGCACAGTACATGCCCAGGCGAATAGCGATTATCGTGTGGCCACCCTGTTCGTGCAGACCGATGCCACGGGCAAGGTCACGCCGGTGAACGTGGCGTCTGACCAGCTTACGTATCTGGATCAGATCCGGCAGGCCCGCTTTGTGGGTGGAGTGGCAGCAAAGATGACGGACGGTACGTTGAATGCTGACCGTGCCACAGTTTACCTGCTGCCGCGGCAGCAACAGAAGCCGAGTGTGAAGTCGGCGGCAAATCAGCCGACCGCCAGCCAACTGGATTACGTGGTGGCCGATGGCCACGTGGTGCTTACTCAACCCGCGCGCCAGGGACAGGGAGAGCATCTGGTGTACACGGCCGCGGAGGGGAAATACGTTTTGAGCGGCGGATCGCCGAGCATTTTTGATGCCGAACGCGGCACTGTGCAGGGCGATTCGTTGACTTTCTATAATCGCGATGATAGGGTGCTGGTCGAAAGCGCGCCTTCTCCTCCCATCGCTCAGTCAAGAGTGACGAAGTAATGCATACGC
>DATEGM010000196.1:0-2265 GCA_035280085.1 Terriglobales bacterium | reverse complement strand
GAAGAGCTCATGCAGGGCATCGCCAAAAAGCTCAACGAGCGCATGCTCAAGTACAACTGGGTCGGCTTTTATATGCTGGAGAACAAGCCCGGGCAGATGGGCGACCTGGTGCTCGGACCCTACGTCGGCGCCATGACTCCGCACACCCGCATTCCGCTCAACAAGGGCATCTGCGGCGCCGCCGCTTCCACCGGCAAAACCCAGGTGGTGCACGACGTCAGCTCCGATCCCCGCTATTTGGCCTGCTCTCTTGAAACCAAGTCGGAAATCGTAGTGCCGGTTTTCGTGCGCGGCAAAGTGGTGGGCGAGCTCGACATTGACAGCCACTTCCCCGCCGCCTTCAAGCCGGAAGACCAGGAACTGGTCGAATACTGCGCCCGCGTGCTGGGCAAGCACCTGGAAAAATTCGCGCGATGAAAGTGGAAAAAGGCCAAGTGCGGGCGCCTGAGATCGGGCGCGTCTGGCTGAATTCGCCGCCTCTCAGCCTGCGCCAGTTGCGCGGCCGGGTGGTCCTGATTGATTTCTGGGACTACACCTGCGTCAACTGTCTGCGCACTTTGCCCTACGTCCAGGCCTGGCACGAGCGCTACCGGGACAAGGGTTTGACCGTCATCGGCGTGCACACGCCGGAGTTCACCTTCGCGCAATATGAATCCAACGTGGAACGCGCGGTCCGCGACCTCGGCATCACCTACCCGGTGGTGATTGATAGCAACTACGAGCTGTGGAAGGCCTTCGCCAACCGCTACTGGCCCACCAAGTACCTGCTCGACGGCGAGTCCTATCTGCGCTACGCCCACTTCGGCGAAGGCGCCTACGGCGATACCGAGCAGGCCATGCAGGAGCTGTTGCGAGAAATCAACCCCGGGCTCGAGCTGCCCCCGATCATGGAACCGGTGCGCGAAACCGACCGCCCCGGTGCGGTTTGCTTTCAGCCCAGCCCCGAGCTTTACCTGGGCCACCGCCGCGGGCGCATCGGCAATAACAATGGCTTTCGCGAAGACGAGATCGCGGACTATTCTCTCCCCGGCAAATTGGAAGAAGGCCAGTTCTACGCCCAGGGTCGCTGGGCCTCGACCGCCGAGTACTTCGAATCGGCGGCCGAGGGCGATAACCGCATCATCCTGAAGTATTCAGCAGCCGCCGTGAATCTGGTGCTGGCTTCGCCTCGGGCTCCCTCCTATGAGGTCGTCATTCATCAGGATGGAAAGGCGCTCACGCCCGCCCAGGCCACGCCCGACATCCGCTTCCGTGCGGCAGCGGGTGGCGAAGAGAGTTACATCCGGGTTGAGCAGCCCCGCATGTACCAGGGGGTGGATAACCGCAGCTTCGGCACGCACACCCTGGAGTTGCTCTGTCCGCAGCCCGGCCTGGCCGCCTTTGCCTTCACCTTCACTACCTGCCTGGACCCCAGTGCTTTTCCCACCGAGGCCGTGGGATGAAGCTCGTCGCCGCAGCCCTGATTCTGCAAAATGGCAAGCTGCTCATCTGCCAGCGCACCCGCCATCAGCCCATGCCCCTGAAGTGGGAGTTCCCCGGCGGCAAGATTGAAGAAGGCGAGCAGCCCCGCGACGCCATGCGCCGCGAACTCGACGAAGAGTTGGGCATTGACGCCAAGGTGGGCGAGGAGGTCGCCCGCATCCGCCACAGCTACAAAGGCGGTGGCCAGGTGGAGCTGCGCTTCTTTGTGGTCCACCAGTTCGCCGGCGAAATTGAGAACCGCATCTTCCGCGATGTCCGCTGGGTGGAGCGCGCCCACCTGCCGCAATACGATTTCCTCGAAGCCGACCTGGAATTGGTCAACGACATTGCCGCCGGCAAAATTGTGTGAGGCCTGCCGCCGCTCATTGCCAAGTCCCCGGATAGTTACGAAGGAGTCATGCTGAGGCGCTTTAGCCCCGAAGCATCTGGCGTGCACTACCCAGCATTTTGTGGCGCGGGCGCCCTCGCCCGCCAAGGCGCGCTAAACGAGCTGGATGAAGCGCCCTGATAACCGGTCTCGGAGAGACCGGCTGAAAGTAGCCCGCCAGTTCAGTGGCGGGTGAGCACCGGGATGGATTCAAAGTCCCGGCAGGTACGACTGTTGGTGAGAAAGAGTCTCTGATCAGGTGATGGCTTGTGAGCGAAAAGAACCGTCCCGAAAGGGACGATATGAGAGTAGCCCGCCAGTTGACTGGCGGGAAAGTAACGGAAACACGGGGAAAGTGCCAGAGGCACGACTGGACGGTTTCAGGTTGCTATCGAGATGTCTTCCAACGCAGAGTC
>DATEGM010000195.1:0-9799 GCA_035280085.1 Terriglobales bacterium | reverse complement strand
AGTTCTTCTGCAGGTCGGCGCTTTCGGCAGGCGAATCGGGCGCCGCAGCCGCTTTACGGGCGTAGCGCAGGTGGGGGAGCGGCGCCTCACTGTAGCGGCGCAGAGCAATTAATTCGGCGGTGATGGCCACCGCAATCTCTTCCGGCGTGACCGCGCCAATATCCAGGCCCACCGGGGCGTGCACGCGTTCGAACAGTTCCGGCGACAGGCCTTCCTTTTCCAGTTCGTGGTAGATGGCGATAACCTTGCGCTTGGAGCCGATCATGCCGATGTAGCGGGCCGGAGTCTGCGCCGCCCAGCGCAGCACGCGCATGTCGTCGCGGTGGCCGCGAGTGACAATCACAATGTAAGCGGACTCATTGGGCGCCAGCTTGGCCATGGTCCGATCGAAATCTTCGGCATGGATTTCGCGAGCCTCAGGAAAACGCTCACGGTTGGCGTAAGTTTCACGGTCATCCACCACAATGACATCAAAGCCGGCATTATGGGCCACCTTGTACAGATTCACGGCCACGTGTCCCGCGCCAAACAGGTAGAGGACAGGCACGGGCAGCACCGGCTCGATGAAGATATCGAGTGTTCCGCCGCAGACCAGGCCAGTATCGTATTTGGGGTTCTGGTTCAGGTTGAAGGTGAGGGTGCGAGGTTTTTCCTTTTCCATGACCTCGCGGGCCGCCTGCCAGACGTCGGCTTCAACGCAGCCGCCCCCGATGGTGCCCACGATGGAGCCATCGTCGCGCACCAGCATTTTGGCGGTGCGGAAGGATGGGATGGAGCCGCTCACGCTCACGATGGTGGCCACGGCGCCCCGCCGGCCCTCCCGGCGCAACTTGACGATTTCCTCGTAAATGTCCATCTGCGGCCCTGATTATTGGATGCGCCGGGGGAGCAAGTCAAATGACCGTAGGTAATTGGTAGCTGGTAGTTGGTAGCTGGTGGTTGGAGGCCGTCGGCCTTCGGCTCTCGGCCGTCGGCACACCCGCCGGCGCCACTGGCGACGATTCAACTGGCTTTATCCTCTGACCCTTGCCAGCTACCAACTACCAGCTACCAGCTACCTCTTCCTGACTCCCGACTCCCGCTTTATGTTAGCTTGATTGGTTTCGAGGAGGAACGCGCTCATGCATGCCATCCGCTTTCATCAGTATGGCGGGCCGGAGGTTCTGAAATACGAGGAGGTGCCCGACCCTAAACCGCGCAAGGACCAGGTGCTGGTGCGGGTGAGGGCCTGCGCCATGAATCACCTGGACCTCTGGGTGCGGATGGGCGTGACCAAGTCGCCGCTCCCGCACATTCCGGGCAGCGACGTGGCGGGGGAGATCGTGGAAGTGGGGGAGTATGTCACCGGGTTAAAGCCGGGCCAGCGCGTGCTGCTCACGCCCATGACTTTCTGCAACCACTGCCAGAAGTGCGCGCACGGGTTGCAGAACCAATGCCCGCAGTTCAGTGTGCTGGGCAACGTCAACGATGGTGGCGATTGTGAGTTGATCGCGGTGCAGCAGGTCAACGTAATTCCCATTCCCGAGAGCCTGAGCTTCGAGCAGGCGGCCAGCGTGCCGCTGGTATTTCTGACTGCCTGGCACATGCTGACCGGCCGCGCCGCCATCCGTCCGGGCATGACGGTGCTCGTGCTGGGCGGCAACTCGGGCGTGGGCATAGCTGCCATTCAGATTGCCAAGCTGTTCAACACCACCGTGATCGCCACCGCCGGGAACGCGAAGAAGCTGGAGCGGGCGCGGGGCCTTGGTGCCGACCACGTGGTGGACCACTACAAGCAGAAAATCTCCGAAGAAGTGAAACGCATCACGGGCGGGGAAGGTGTGGACATCGTGGTGGAGCACGTGGGCAAGGCGACCTTTCCAGAAAGCCTGAAGTCGCTAAAACCGGCAGGCACGCTGGTGACCTGCGGGGCGACTACCGGGGGAGACGTGGGCATTGATCTGCGGTTTTTCTTTTCGCGTCAACTGGCCGTGCTCGGCTCTTACATGGGCACGATCGGTGAGCTGCACGATGTGCTGCAGCACGTTTTCAGCGGCAGGCTCAAGCCAGTGGTGGACTCCACCTTCCCGCTGAAGGACGCGCGGGCTGCGCACGAGCGGATGGAAAAGAGTGAGATGTTTGGGAAGATCGTCCTGAAACCCTAGTCGTTTGTCGTTGGCTTTCGGGTCATGTCCAGCCGTCCGGCTACAACCCATCTTTTAAACCCGCGTGTGCGCGGAAGAGAAACAATCCGAACAAAGGAGCGAGAAGGAAATGTCCGGGCAGAAGAGTTTTGAATTGCTGATTCCGAATACCATGCCTAAGTCGGCTGGCTATTCGCAGCTCGCAACTGTAACTGCGGGACTCTCGTCTTTATTTCCGGTCAAGTTGCGCTCGACAAATCGGGTAACCTCGTGGGCAAAGATGACTTTCGTGAGCAAGTACAGCAAGTGTTTGAGAATCTTAAGGTAGCGATCGAAGCCGCGGGTGGGACGTTCGACGACGTCGTCAAATTGAATAGCTATCTAGTGGATTTGTCTTCTTCTCATCTGGCTGCGTTCCGAGAGGTTCGCGACAAGTACGTGAATGTCAAGAACCCTCCTGCCAGCACTGCTGTTCAGGTTCGGGGGCTCTTCCGGGCTGAATTCCTCGTGGAAATTGAGGCCGTGGCGGTAGTCAAAAACAAGTAAGGGAATCCGGAGGGAAAACCCGGGCGGGGCGGGACTACGAGTTCCGGCGGTGCATCGGCATCAACTACAACACCCTACTCCGCCATCCCCTATAATGGAAGTTGTATGAATGGAGAGCAGCGTTTCGAAAATCTGGTGGGCAGCGAGCACGACAAGGTCAAAACGCGAGAGGTGGCTTTCGGGGAAGCACAGCCTGAGGGCCTGATTCTGACTACCCTTGACCACGCGGTCAACTGGGTGCGCAAGAACTCCATCTGGCCGATGACATTCGGTTTGGCCTGCTGCGCGATTGAAATGATGGCCATGGGGGCATCTCGTTTTGACATCGCCCGCTTCGGCGCGGAAGTATTTCGCCCCTCGCCGCGGCAGTCCGACCTGATGATCATCGCCGGACGTGTCTCGCAGAAGATGGCGCCGGTTATCCGCCAGCTCTGGGAGCAGATGCCGGAGCCCAAGTGGGTAATCTCGATGGGCGCCTGCGCTACTTCCGGGGGCGTGTTCAATAACTACGCGCTGGTGCAGGGAGTGAACCAGGTGATCCCGGTAGACGTGTACGTGCCAGGGTGCCCGCCGCGACCGGAACAACTAATCTACGCCATTACCCTTCTGCAGCAGAAAATCATGAACGACCACGGATCGTTTAAGCGGGCGCTGAACCTGGGGTAGCCGGCGACCTGACTGGCTATTTAGCTGACTAACTTCACGGCCGCGAACGCCGCAAAGTGTTAAATTGGCGTTCGACAGCAGCTTCGCTTTGCCCCGGAGGGGCAGTTGAAAGTAGCCCGCCAGTTTACTGGCGGGAGAGGTTTTTTCCCAGTTTCCAGTCCCGTAGGGACGGCTGAACGCCACAACATCTCAGTCGTCCCTACGGGACTTCTGCCATCCCGCCTTTCTCACCCGCCACTGAAGTGGCGGGCTACTCTCAGGTGGTCTCTCCGAGACCGGCGAAGCGCTGACGCGGCGGGTCGTTGGTCATTTTGCCCCGGGTGGATCCCATACTGCGCCAACTTCGAATCGGGCACTTATCTGGCGGTCACTCAGGTTTTAGCCAGCTAGAGAGCGAGTTAGCAAGCCGCCACGAGGCAGCAGAACACTCCATTAACCGCATCTCAGTCCCGAGAAGCAGCCCGGTGCTGCTGCGGGATTTCTATGTATTTCAGAAAATATTGGCTGCTGGTTGGGGTGCTGGCCGTGGCTCTGGCGCCGCTCGCGATGGGCGCGGCCTTTGGGAAGACTTCCATCCTGCGGCAGTTGGCGATGGTGTACATCCCCGGCAATCCGGGGTTCCAGGCTGTGGGGTTTGTAGACGGCCATCTGATCATCTCCCACTCCGGCGACAACACGGTGGACATCTTCAACGTAAAAATGCGGCGCGTAGATGCGCAGACGAAGATGGAGAAGCCGCGGGGGATCGCGGTGGATGAAACAGGCGGCAAGGTCTACGTGGCCGACGCTGGGGCCAACAACATCGCAGTAATTTCCACCAGGACATGGAAAGTGGAGAACAGCATTCCGGTGCAACTGGCTCCTGGGCCTCTGGCGCTTTCATCGGATGGGCGCACATTGTATGTCGGCAACACACGCGACCAGTACCTTTCCGCAATTGACCTGAGCAACGGCAAACAGGCGGCTACGGTTCCGCTGGGGCACGTTGACGCGATAGTGTACGACCCGGCGCGCAACCTGCTCTATGCCACTCTCGAAGATCAGGCGCAGGTGGCGGTGCTCGATCCCGGGCTCAAGGTGTTGCGCCGCTACACGCTTCCGGCTTCGCAGCCGTCCGCGCTGGTGCTGGACCAGCAAGCGCGGCGTCTGTACGTGGCGGTCCGCGATGCCGTGGTCGCCCTGGAGGCGGACAGCGGGCATGAAATGGGGCGCGTGGCCGCACCCATGGGCGTGGACAGCCTGTGGCTGGACCCAGGCGGCAAGCTCTACGCGGCGGCCAGCAATGAGGTAGATGTAATTCGCGTGGGCGGCGGACAGTTTGCCACAGAAGACCAATTAACTCTTACTGTGCGCGGCCACGGCATTGTTTTCGATCCCGACCGCAAACTGCTGCTCATGCCCAGCGGTCATGAAGGCCGATCGCTCGTCCTCATCCTCAAGGCTGCGGGGCCGCAGCCCGGAGTGCAGGTGCCGTCGCAGGCGCTTATCCAGCCATAAAGACAGCTCTCGGCCATCGGTCCGCGGCGATTCGGCCGTCCGGTGTCTACCTGACGCCCACGAACGTTCCATCCGCAAGTCGTACAATGTCCTTTCCCATGAGCCGCCTGGAAATTTCGCCGGACGAATTTCGCCGGGCGGCGTTGCGCATGGTTGAGCTGGCGTCCGAGCTTCTGGCTGAGACGCATTCGCTCCCAGCATTCCCTCGAACTTCGGGCGCTGAAACCGAGCGCCTGTTTCGGAGCGCGCTGCCGGAGGCAGGGCTGGGGACCTCGGCCCTGGACATTCTGCCCGAGGTGATCCGCCACTCCCGCCCCCCCACCTCGCGCTTCTATGGTTACGTGCTGGGCTCGGGCGAGCCGGTAGCCGCGGCCGCTGACTTGCTGGCCAGCGTGCTCAACCAGAACGTCACCGCATGGCGCTCTTCGCCCGCCGCGGTGACCATCGAGCGCACGGTAGTGGAGTGGCTGGCGCAGGCGATCGGGTGCGACGGATTCACCGGGAGCCTCACCGGCGGCGGTTCCTCGGCCAACCTGATGGGGCTGGCCATGGCGCGAGAAGCCAAGGTGCCGGCCAACGAGCACGGCGCGCAGCCGTGCGTGGTTTACGCTTCCGACGAAGTGCACATGTCCATTGGCAAAGCCATGGCGCTGCTGGGCGTGGGTCGGGAAAATCTGCGACTGATATCCAGCGACGAAAACTTTCGCATGTCGCCGCTGGAACTTGAGCGCGCGATTCACGAGGACCGGCGGGCAGGGAAGCGTGCGCTCGCCGTCGTCGCCACCGCGGGGACGGTGAACACCGGAGCCATTGACCCCCTGCCGCAAATCGCCGAAATCGCACGCCACCATGGGCTGTGGCTGCACGTGGACGGCGCTTACGGAGCTCTGGCAGCCATCGCCGCGCCGGAGAAGTTCGCCGGCCTGAACCAGGGGGACTCGCTGTCCCTTGATCCGCACAAGTGGCTCTACCAGCCACTCGACTGCGGCTGCCTGCTCTTCCGTGACGCGCAAGTGGCGCGGACTGCCTTCGCGTATACCGGCGAGTACACGCGGGCGCTTAATCAGGACCCGGTGGAGGCATTTTCGTTTTTTGAAGAATCCATGGAGCTTTCGCGACGCTTTCGCGCCCTGAAGCTGTGGCTTTCCCTGCGCTATCACGGGCAAGCGGCTTTCCGGGAAGCCATTGCCGCCGATTTGAGCCACGCGCAGCGCCTGGCGGCCGCCGTAGATTCCACGCCACAACTGGAGCGCCTGGCGCCGGTGGAACTCAGCGCCGTGTGTTTTCGCTTTCTCGGCGAAAGCAAGGATGAAGGCCAGCGGGGCCGCCTCAACCAGGCTATTCTGAGACGGGTGATCGAACGCGGCTGGGTATACATTTCCAACGCATCCATTCGCGGCAAGTTTGCGCTGCGCGCATGTTTTGTGAACCACCGCACCGCCGATGGTGATGTAGATGCCGTAGTACCTGAGGTACTGGCAGCCGCAGCCGAGGTCCAATAACCTGAGAGTAGGCGGCCACAGCCGTCGTGGATCTTTCAGCTTCCGAGGTGAGGTCGAATGGTGCCGGACACAGCCGTAGGCATGGCCAAGGAAACCACCGTGAAGGCGAAAGTTACGGAACGCAGAGGCGGGCCAGCCAGCATTCTGGCGCAGGCGCCCTGCCGTGCTGACCTGGCGGGCAGCACCATGGACCTGTGGCCGCTTTACCTCTTCCACCCAGGCGCGGTCACAGTCAACTTCGCCGTCAGCATTTTGACTACCTGCCGCATTACACCCCTGCCTGGCAAGGAGATTCACCTGCGGTCGCTGGATGGCCGGCGGGAAGAGCGCTTTGCCTCCCTCGACGAGTTGTGCCGGGCAAAGAAATACCGACATCCCCTGGCGGCGCGGCTGGTGAGTTTCTTCCAGCCGCAGCAGGGCTTGGCCATAGAAACCAACTCGGAATCGCCGGCGGGGGCGGGAATTGCCGGCTCTTCGGCGCTGATGATTGCCACTACGGCGGCGCTGGCCCGCTTCACGGGACGCCAGATCTCACTAGAACAAATGCGAGTGCTGGCACAGAACGTGGAAGCGCAGCTCATCAATGTGCCCACCGGCTGCCAGGACTATTATCCCGCGCTTTACGGGGGCATGAGCGCCATCGAACTGGCGCCCGATGGCATACATCGCCACGCCCTCCCGGTGCCGCCGGAAGAGGTGGAAGAGCGGTTTGTGCTGGCTTACACGGGCGCACCGCGGCAGTCGGGAATCAACAACTGGGAAGTGTTCAAAGCGCACATTGACGGCGACCGCAGAGTACTGCGCAACTTCGAAAAGATTACGGAAATTGCCTGCGCCATGCGGGCAGCGCTGGCTCGGCCGGACTGGAACGAGGTAGGCCGCCTGCTGAGGGAGGAGTGGAAGCTGCGGCGAACCAACGCCCCGGGCATTTCTACTCCGTTGATTGACAAGTTGATTACCGCCGCTCGGCGCAGTGGCGGGATCGCCGCCAAGGTGTGTGGCGCCGGAGGTGGCGGCTGCGTGGTCTTCTTTGTGGAGAAGGGCGCTACGGGGCGCGTAGCCGAGGCTTTGGGCGCCAGCGGCGGCCACGTGCTTCCGTTCCGAGTGGCCCGCGAAGGCTTAACTGTTAGCCAAGTCCGGGTCTCAAGTTAATTGTCTTACGGTGGTTTTACAGGCTCACGGCAGCCATCTCCGGGGCTATAATCGCATCAGACCCGACTGGGGTGGTTTGTCATGGTTGCCCGGCGTACCGCGGCTTTGCTGCTTGTTGTGCCCCTCCTGCTGGTAAACGCCTGGGCGAAAACCAACGACCAGAGTAGCCAGCCTTCCGGTCATCTCACCAAAGAACAACGCCTGGAAATCATTCGCGGGTTAAGCGCGGAGTTGTGCTTTGCGCGGGTGGTTTTCCCCATCGGCAAAAAGGGGCTGGTGTTAAAGGACGGCAAGGTGGTTTCGCCTACTCCGGACGATATGCGACAGCTGCTGGCTGAGTGGGGCCCCGCGGTCAAACCTGGCGACCGGGCGCAGATCACCAACGTTGCCATCAAGGGCGACAGCATTCGTTTTGAGATCAACGGCGGACCAATCAAGAAGCAGAAATGGTATCAGCGCATTGAAGTCGGCGGCATGGGAGGCATGACCCCGATTTCGCCCAATTCTAATCCCAACACCAACCCGCGGGGCTCGTATGTTGACCTGGCTTTCAACGGGCACATTCCGTCGCTCACGCCGCAGCAGGTCAAGGACATGCTGGGGCCGGTCCTGGATTTCAGCGCCCATTCCGCAGCGGAGGCGTATATGGCCACTCTGCCTCCCAAGGTGCGCGATGCCATCAAGGAACATAAAGTACTGGTCGGCATGAATCGGGAGATGGTGAGCTACGCCAAGGGCCGCGCCCCCCAGAAGACTCGGGAGCGCGACGGCAACGTTGCTTACGAGGAATGGATCTACGGAGCGCCACCGCAGGAAGTGGAGTTTATTCGCTTCGTGGGCGATGAGGTGGTGCGGGTCGAGACCATGAAGGTGGACGGAACAAAGGTGGTGGACACCCAGAAGCAGGTGGACATCAAGCAGCAGCCCACCGTAGCCCAGCAACAGCCGCAAGCCGAGCCGGGCGCCCGGCCCCCGGGGGCTCCCACGTTGCGCCGTCCGGGAGAAGATCAGCAGCCCGGCCAGGGACCGCTCCCTAAAGGGGGGGCAGGGGACGACAATCCGCAGTGAGTAGTTGGTAGTGGTAGCTGGAAGTTCGATTGCCCTGCTGGCGCATTTGACGATCTACGCTACTCTTTCCTCAGACCGAGGACGTATTTTTCCCAGCTTTATCAGCCGCGCGATGATGGCGCCGCGGGTCCTGCAGTGCACTTGAGCCATTTCATCGAAGGCAACGGCGCGATGAAATTCGTCGCATAATTGCTTGTCTTCCGCGTCGTCCCAAGCCCTGCCGGCATTGGGAGGAAGCTGCGCCTTTCGTTCTTCTCGTTGCCGAGATTCCTCCAAGACTTGTACCGCGGTGTACAAGGCCCTCGCCGTATCCGTGTTCTGGTAGACCGACTCGCTGATCAGCGGCTGGTGGCTTGTCGGGTCCAGCCCATCGGCCAGTGATTTCACTATTTCGATTGCCTTAGCGAGCTCCATGGCGGCCTCCTTCTCAATCGTATGCTGCCGGTTGAGGAGGAACTGAGAATTTGGGGGTAAGACACAGCCTGTTACTCCCGAAAGGGAACGGAGTGTTCGGTCATCTTCCCGCGGTGACAGCTCGTGCCCGGCCGCGCAGCAGGCGCACGGCGTCACGGGTGAGGGCGCGCAGGAAGGGCCCGCCCCAGATGCCCACGGAAAGCAGCCCGCCGAAAAAGATAACGGCGTGAATGCTGGCCCGTCCTTCACGCGCCCAGTACACGTCGCGCAGATTGAGCCACAGGGCGTACTCATCCAGGGTGAGTGCCGCTCCTAGGCCGTAGAGAATGGCGGTAAACCTTCCCAGCCAGGTGTAGCCGCCCTGGCCGGTGCCCACCTGCAGCAGCCAGCTGTAGCCGACCAGCAGAAGCAGCAGGATTCCCCACACCAGGTGATGAATGTGGCGGCCGTGCACTGAGAGGTCGTGAAAGGGGCCCAGGCCATCGCGAATGGCATGGGTGAGCAGGCGCACGGCGGCAAAGCCCAGAAAAAACGAGAGCGAGGCCAGGAAGATGCGCTCGCGGCGGGTCTGCCGGACGTGCTGTTCGTAAAGCGGGCGCAGGTGGCCGGAGCGGACCGCCGAAAGAATGATCCAAAGTGCGAAAGGGGTCAGGACCACGAGGGTCCATTTGATAAACGGATGCATGAAAACGGTGGAGCCGCGAAGGCCTACTTTTCTGAGCTTAGCACGGCGTCCGACAGAATGCAGATGTCGGGCAGGTTACGAAAACGCTCAGCGTAATCCATGCCGTAGCCGACCACAAACTTGTCGGGGATGGTGAAGCCAACGTA
>DATEGM010000194.1:0-3861 GCA_035280085.1 Terriglobales bacterium | reverse complement strand
GATTCCCGTCACCCTGATGGTGACGTTCATAGTTCTGAAAATGCTGGGCCAGAGCTTCAACCTGATGACCCTGGGCGGCCTGGCGGCGGCCGTGGGCTTAGTGATTGACGACGCCATTGTGGTGGTGGAAAACATTGTTCTTCACCGCGACGCGGGACAGAGCCGTCTCGCCGCCATTCGCAGCGCTCTGAAGGAAATTTCCAAGCCGCTGGTGGGTTCCACCATCACCCCAATTGTGGTGTTCCTGCCTCTGATTTCCATCACCGGCGTGACCGGCACCTTTTTCCGGGCGCTGGCCATCACCGTAGCGGTGTCGCTCCTGACCTCTTTGGCCCTGGCTTTGACCTGGACCCCCAATTTGAGCCAGTACTTCATCCGCGGGCGTGGGGAAGGGGAAGCCGCTAACGGCGAAAGCGATGCCTTCAGCGCGGAGCGGCTTCTGGCGGCGGAGGAAGCCACCATGCGCGGCACCTTCGGCCGCATCGTCACCTTTTACGAGCGCTGGCTCCGCCGCGCGCTGGACCGCCCCCTGTGGCTCACGGGCCTAAGCCTGGTGCTGATCGTGGCCTCCTACGCCTGCTACAAAGGGCTGGGCTCCGACTTGCTGCCGGAAATGGATGAAGGCGGATTCGTGCTCGACTACATCATGCCGGCGGGCAGTTCCCTGCAGGAGACCAATCGTGTCATCACCCATGTGGAGCAGATGCTGCGCGCCATGCCAGAAGTGCAAAGCACATCGCGGCGCACCGGTTTGCAGCTCGGCCTGGCAGCAGTCACCGAAGCCAATACCGGCGACATTTCTGTAAAGCTGAAGGGAAAACGCAGCCGCGACATTGAAGAGATTATTGCCGAGGCGCGCTCGCAAATTGCGCAACAGGAGCCCGCTCTCGACGTGGAATTCATCCAGCAGTTGCAGGACATGATTGGCGATCTGAGCAACGCGCCTGAGCCCATCCAGATCAAGCTCTACTCTCCCGATCCGGCGCAGCTGCAGCAATGGGCGCCCAAGGTGGCGGATGCCATCCAGAAAATCCCCGGAGTGGTGGACCTGCTCAACGGCATTGACAACACCATCAGCGGGCCGGCGGTCATGTTCCAGGTGGACCCGTCGGTGGCGGCGCGGGCCGGTTTCACGCCGCAGGAAGTGGCCACCGACGCGTCTGCTGTTCTGGAAGGAGAACCGTCGCCCACTCCGGTTGTGGTCAATGACCGGGCCTACACCCTGCGCGTGCGTTTCCCTGCCGGCGACCGCGCTTCCCTGGAGGCCATGAAGAACACGCTGCTGGTAAGCAGCACCGGCAAAACCGCGACCCTGGGCTCCTTGGCGACACTGACCGAACTGCCGGGCCAGACCGAGATCCGCCGCGAAAACCTGCAGCGCGACGTGGCCATCACCGCCCGCCTGGAGGGCCGCGACTTGGGCAGCGGCATGAAGGATGTGATGAAGACCGTAGCCGGCCTCCACCTGCCCGCCAGCATCCGCGTGGAGTACGGCGGCACCTACCAGGAGCAGCAGAAGTCGTTCGCCGACCTGATCCTGGTGCTGGCCCTGGCTATTGTCCTGGTTTTCATCGTGCTGCTCTTTGAATTTCGCAGCTTCTCCGCTCCCGTGGCCATTCTCGCTTCCGCCCTGCTTTCCACTTCGGGCGTATTTGTAGGCCTGTTGATCACCGGCACGACCTTCAACATTTCCTCTTTCATGGGCCTGATCATGGTGGTGGGCATCGTGGCCAAGAACGGCATCTTGCTGCTGGACGCCGACCAGCACTTTCGCGAGGCCGGAATGGGTGCGCTGGAATCGGTGGTGCAAGCGGGCCGCCGCCGGCTGCGGCCCATCCTCATGACGGCGCTGGCCACCGTGGCCGGCATGCTGCCCCTGGCCCTGGCCTGGGGCTCAGGCTCGCAGATGCTGCAGCCGTTGGCCATCGCGGTGATCGGCGGCATCACCATTTCCATGGTGCTCAGCCTCATCATTACCCCCGCCGTGCACTTCTATCTGAGCCGCGGTTGACACGCACACGCAGCCGAATGTGCGCGTACCAGGAGGAGCGGTGTAATTTCCATGAAAATCACCGATTGCCTGCACTAGTTGTGGAAGCGCAGGGGCTTCCGGCCCTGCGATGAAACGGCCCTCAAGTCTGGGCTTTAGCCCCGGTGGGGCACTGGGGCTGAAGCCCTTTTTTATGGTCTTCTCCTTTTCGCCCAGCTAAAGCAGGGCGCTTCCACACTTAAGCCGTGCTTCGCATTAAGCAAAGTTCCCACGGACCTCGCACGTCGTTCGCTGATCTGCCTGCTGACTCCCGGACCCTGACCCTTGCCTTACCCACATGACAGAACTATGTCCCTTGCACGATAATTGTTATGTTGCACCAGGAGTGTTTGGTCATCGCGAAAGGACGCGAACAGGACTTGGAGCAGCTGGAACAACTGGAGGCGAGCCCGGCCGGTGTGCCGGTTGTGCCCGTGTCTTCTCTCTGGCGGACTATCCGCGACTATGTCTTCTGGAATTATCAGCGGGGCAGCATTCACTATGACATCATGGTGACGCTCATCCTGCTCTTTATATTCGTCACACCCCTGTTCATCAATTTCAACGACAAACCGATCGAGCACAGCCCGCATCCAACCGCCGTAGTTGTCGTTCCCGACGGACAGGATGGTTCCATGTATCAGGTGCCGGTGACCTCCATTCCGGGCGAGAACGACGCTGCCATTCGTGCGGAGTTGCTGCGTATAATCACGCCCATATCGGGAAAGGCCAGAATCTCCCGCTACGAAAAAACGCTCGATGCCGCGGGTCAGCCGGTCTATCAGGTTTGGGTGAAGAAATAGTTTTCAGTATCCAGCGCCTGGCAGCTTTGTCGTCAACCGGTTTTGAAAGGGCGCGGCTTCAGCCGCGCCGTCCAGGACCGCATAGAAATCGGGCTTTAGCCCTGGGGAACCAGCCTAGGGGCTTGGTTAACTATGAGATGGCTTCCCCGTACCCAGTGCTCACGACTGCATGGAGATAGTGATTGACCACGAAGCAGCTGTTTAAGTATGGAGTGTGCGTGCTGGCCCTGCTGCCAGGTCTGGCTCTGACGCAAGCCGCTCCGGCGGCCGGCGGCAATAACTCCACTGACCAAATGAACGCCGTTCTCACCCGCATGGACCAGACCGCGCAGAAATTCAGGACTACGCAGGCAGATTTTAACTGGGACCAGTACCAGAAGGTGGTTGACGAGACCGAAACACAGAAGGGGACGCTTTACTTCCGGCGCGCCAAGGGCGGAATTGAAATGGCCGCTCAGATTACCGAGCCCAGCAAGAAGTACGTGCTCTTCAATGACAGCAAAGTGCGCACGTACGAGCCGCCTCCCCTTGACCGGGAAACGGTCTACAACACCGGTAAACACAAAGCCGACGTGGAAAGTTTTATGGTGCTGGGATTTGGGGGCGGCGGCCATGCCCTTCTCAAATCTTTTGATGTCCGCTATCTCGGGACAGAAGATGCGCAGGGCGTACAGGCGGACAAGCTGGAATTAGTGCCCAAATCGCAAGCCACACGCAATACGTTTTCGCAGATTGTGCTCTGGATTGACCCCGCTCGCGGCGTCTCCGTGCAGCAGAAGTTGTTATCGCCGGAAGGGGACTACCGCCTGGCCAAGTACTCCAATATCCAGTTCAACCCCAAGATTCCAGACGACGTATTCAAACTGAAAACCACTGGCAAAACTACTGTGGTTTCGCCACAGGGGTAGCAGCAGGTGACCCCGCTTTGTGTCGCAAAATGAACCACTTCCCGTATTAGGCGTCGGCTAACCCACGTACTCACAAAATAAATTGGAGCCGGAGCACGCACCGGCTATACTCTAAAAATTG
>DATEGM010000193.1:0-6357 GCA_035280085.1 Terriglobales bacterium | reverse complement strand
CGCGGTGGAGATTTTTCTCAAGTACAAAGATGAATACAGCGAGGAAGCCAAGCGCCTGATTGGCCAGTACGGCTCGCCTCTCGAGTGGCCGGACTTTTACTTCGATTCCACGCCGGAGCAGTCGAAGAAAATTAACCAGCTGCGCTATCCCGCGATTATCGTTTCTTCCAGCGGCATGGCCACTGGCGGGCGCATCCTGCACCACTTGGCGCAGCGCTTGCCCGATCCGCGCAGCCTGGTGCTGTTTATCGGGTTTCAGGCGCCGGGCACGCGCGGCGCCACCATCAAGAGCGGGGCCAAAGAGGTGAAAATTTTCGGGCAGATGGTCCCCGTGCGGGCGCAGGTGGCGGCGCTGGAGCAGTTCAGCGACCATGCTGACACGCCCGAGTTGCTGCAGTGGCTGCGCACTTTCCCGCAGAAGCCGCAGGTCACCTACCTGGTGCACGGCGAGCCGGCCGCCGCCACCGCGCTGCGCCAGGCCATGGTGCAGGCCCTGGGCTGGGACGTGGAGGTGGCACAGTGGATGGAGAAAGTGAACATCAATTGACGATTAATTTAATTGACGATTGAAGATTGATGATTGACGATTGAAAAGCCAGCGGCGTTCAGTCAACAATCAGCATTCAGCCCTTCAATGGAGAATGCGGAATGATGAACGAAGAATGGAAGAATCAGCGAGCAGCGTGCGCCAGCGAACCGTCAAAAAATTGACGCAAGTTTTAAGAGGTGGTTTTGCAGAAGGAGATGCTGACGTTGCAGTTTTTCAATCGTCAATCGTAAATCTTCAATCGTCAATTAACCTGGTTTTCATTCGTCAATCTTCAATCTAAAATCGTCATTCAAATGACTTCTCAGGAATTCAAGAAGCTGCTGGATACCGCGGAAAAGAGCCCCGAGCAGGTGGCACGGGCGGTAATGGGATTGCCTGCCAAGGTGCTGCAGTACAAGCCGTCGCCTGACAAGTGGTCGGTGCAGGAAATTCTGGCGCATTTGGCAGATTCCGAACTCGTTTACGCCTACCGGTTGCGCCAGGCCATCGCCGAGAAGGAACCGACGTTCGCGCCCATTGACCAGGATGCCTGGGCGGCAAACCTGGGCTACATGGAGCCGACGCCGCCGGAACTGATCGCGCTCTACTCCTTGTTGCGGCGCGCCAATTTGCGCGTACTACGCCGCCTGAAGCCGGCTGACCTGGAAAAGGGCGGCTTCCATCCCGAGCACAAGCGCAAGGTGACGGTCGGCGAAATCGTGCAGATGATGGCCAAGCACGGTCCCAACCATCTCGAGCAAATCGAGCGCCTGAAGCAGATGGCCGAGGCGGGGGCATCGGGGCGGGTACAGAAGCCGAGGGTGCACTGATTGATGGCCGATTTGCGATTTAAGATTGACGATTGGCGATTGCAAACCTCCGGCGCGTACTCAGCATTTCTTAATCTGGAATGGTCAATCGTTAACTGCTCTGTGACTCCGTGCCTCTGCGGCCAACAGACTTTTTCCCGCCAGCCAGGGAGCGCAGTACCGCCACGTTGCGCTTGTCGTCGCCGGGCGCGTCAATGGGCGTTTCCGCGATGAAGGCGGCATCGGCCAGGCGCGAATCGCTGAGCAACCGCCGAAACGGCTCCAGGCCAATGGTTCCCTTGCCGATGTGCTGGTGACGGTCGAGCTTAGAGCCGCGCGCCGCCTTAGCGTCGTTGCAGTGCCACACGGGAATGTTCTTCAGGCCGATGGCGAGTTCGAGGTAGCGCAGCGTCTGCCGCATGCCTTCTTCGCTCACGATGTCGTAGCCGGCCACGTGCACATGGCAGGTATCAATGCAGGCGCCTACGGGGATGATTCCGCGCAGTCGCTGCACCAGTTCGGCAACCTGATCGAAGGTGCTTCCCAGGGAAAACTCGGCGCCGGCGGTGTTTTCGATCAGCACAGTCAGGCCGCCTTTGGCCAGGTCGTAGCCCTGGGTCGCGGCTGCGATGGCCTGTGCGGCGCGAGCCAATCCCTCCTCCCGGGTGCCGCCACGATAAGAGCCGGGGTGCAGCACCAGGTAGTCAGCACAGAGAGCCAGGGCTCGCTCGACTTCGCCGCGAAACGCTTCAATGGACCGGCTATGGAAGTGCGCCGTGGTCCCGGCCACATTGATCAGGTAATTCGCGTGGATCACCAGCGGCTTCAGGTCATATTTCTCGCGCAGGCGGCGCATGGCGTCACACTGCTTCCTGCCCAGTTCGTACGGCTTCCACTGCCGCGGACTGGAAGAGAAAACCTGGAACGCGGTGCAGCCCAGGCGCCAGGCGCGTTCGGCGGCATTCTCTACTCCACCCGCAATGGAAGTGTGAATGCCCACCCGCCGCGAAATCTTCGGCCACGGCTTTTTGGGCGCGGGCAGCTTGAGAATGTCCTGAGTTTTGGCGAGCGAGCTGGCCATGAGCGGTAAGAATGTTAAAGTTTAGCAGCAGGTTTTCGCTAATGAAGCGAACGCTCATTTTCGGAATTGCCAGTGCTTTGGCTGTTGCCATCTACTTCTTGCTGTTTCCGCTGTTTCCGTGGTCCATCCATGTTCGCTGGTTGAGGTAAGACGCCCTAATTGCGAACTGCCCTCTTGGAAAGTAAACTGAACGATTGTCGCAGGGGAGTTATCCATGCTGGTCGTAATGAAGGCCCACGCCACCGAGGAAGAGATCCGGGCGGCGTGCCAGAAAATCGAATCCATGGGCTATCGCGCCCATCCTATCCCGGGGGCGCAGCGCACCGCCATCGGAATTACCGGCAATCAGACCGAAGTAGAGCCGGGCACGCTGGAAGAGATGCCCGGCGTCCAGGAAGTGATTCGCGTCAGCAAGCCCTACAAACTGGTCAGCCGCGACATTAAAGAAGAGAACACGGTCATCACCTTCGCCGGCACCGACGCTTCCATCGGCGGGCGCACGCTGGCGGTCATTGCCGGTCCCTGCGCGGTGGAGAGCCGCGAGCAAGCTTTCGCCATCGCCGAGCGCGTGCATGCTGCCGGGGCGCAATTCTTCCGCGGCGGCGCCTACAAGCCGCGCACTTCGCCATACTCTTTCCAGGGTATGGGCGAAGACGGCCTGCGCATTCTGGCGGACATTCGCGACCGCTTCGGCCTGCGCATCGTCACCGAAGCCGTGGACAACGAGTCGCTGGACCTCGTCGAGCGCTACGCCGACGTCATCCAGATTGGCGCCCGCAACATGCAGAATTTTTCCCTGCTCAAGCGCGCGGGCCGCGCCAAGAAGCCGGTGCTGCTCAAGCGCGGCATGTCGGCCACGCTGGAAGAATTCCTCATGGCGGCGGAATACATCATGTGCGAGGGCAACTACCAGGTGATCCTGTGCGAGCGCGGCGTGCGCACCTTCGCCGACCACACCCGCAACACGCTCGACCTGAGCCTCATCCCAGCGGTGCAGCGCCTCAGCCACCTGCCCATCCTGGTGGACCCCAGCCATGGTACGGGAAAGCGCAACAAGGTGACGCCGCTTTCGCGGGCGGCGGTGGCGGTGGGCGCTGACGGTCTGGTGGTTGAGGTGCACAACAATCCTGATCGCGCGCTTTCTGATGGCATGCAGTCCATCTACCCCGACCAGTTCGATGACTTGATGCGGCAGATCCGGCAGATCGCCGCCGTGGTGGACCGCTACGTGCCCCAGCCCGCGGCGACAAAGCCGAGCACCGTGCCTGCCGCCGCCCGCTCTTGAAGAAGTTTCTTATCCTTTGCGCGCTGGTGGCGGTTGTGGCCGCCGTGGTCTGGCGCCTGCGCACGCCTGACCTGCCGCACTACGCCCCCAGCTATCGCGAGTACGCCTACGTCACCAACGGCAAGAGCAACACGGTCAGCGTGCTCGACCTCACGCCTCGTCCCTACCCGCGTTTCAATGTGATTAAAACTATTCATGTGGGCGCGAATCCCACGGGTGTGGCCGCCAACAGCAGGAAAAACGAAATTTACGTAGTCAATGCCGAGTCCAACAACATCAGCGTGATTGACGCCGAGCGCAATGTGGTGGTGGCCATCATCGGCGTGCACCGCGCTCCCTATTTCATCAGCGTCTCCGAAGACGGCAGGCGCGCTTACGTGGCCAACTCGGGTTCGGCCAACGTTTCAGTCATTGACCTGGAGACGCGCAAGGTGCTGGCCAACATTCGTGTGGGTGCGGCGCCAGGCCTGGCGCGGGTTTCGCCCGACGGCCAAACCGTGGTCGTCTCTAACCGCGGCGACAGCACGGTTTCCCTGCTGGATTCCCGTGGCTTGGCCGTGCGCGCTACGGTTCCCGTATGCGTTCACCCGGAGGATGTTGCCATCGTGCCCGACTCCAGCAAAGCTTTCATCTCCTGCAGCGGGTCGAACCAGGTGGCGGCCGTTGACCTCAAGAGCGGCAAGCTGCTGGCCTTGCTGGATGTGGGCAAAACCCCGGTTCACCTGCAGCTTAAACCCGATGGCGGCGAGTTGATGGTGAGCAACTTCGATTCCGATAATATTTCCATTATCGAAACGACCACCAATGAGGTCGGCGGCAGCTATCTGATCGGCTCCCATCCTGTGCGCGGCATTGTGACAGCGGACAATTCGCTGCTTTACGAGAGCAATTTCGGCTCCAATACGGTGGAGGTCTACAGCATTGATACCGGCAAGGTGCTGGGCGCGGTGGGCGTGGGCAGCCACCCCGACGCCCTGGCGCTTACCGCGAACGAAAATTTTCTGCTGGTGCTGGATACCGAGTCCGATGATGTGGCCGTGGTCCGCATGAAGCGTCTGGCCACCACTTCCAAGATCAGCAGCGACCGCGCGCTGTGGGCCATTGTTCCCGTCGGCATGCAGCCCAACGATATCATCGTGAAGGCGTTTTTTCTGACCGAGCGCGAGGCCCGCCGCTAGCCGCTAGCAAAAACATTCCACCACAGAGACACAGAGGCACAGAGTTATTGAAGATTTACGATTGTCGAATCGGCGATTTCACGCTGTTTTCTGCAATATCAATCGTCGATCACCAATTACTATTCAGAAATTAGCTTTCTCTGTGGCTCTGTGCCTCTGTGGTGAAAATGATTTTTATTGCGGTACGCCGTTGAACTCGACATTCGCCTTCAGCGTCACGGACCCAATACTGCGTCCTCCGGACTCCGCATCGAACTTCAGCGTTTGCCAGCTCTTTTTCTGGGATTGCGGCGCCACCAGGAACAGCGACACCGGCCTCTCCTCGTGCGCTGCCAGGTTGTAAACCATGAGTCCCGGCGCCTCGGTCCAGCCCGCCGGCAGCGTCGAGCGCAGAGTGATCTGCTGCGCGCTACCGCTGGTGTTGCGCAGAATGAGCGGCACCCACAAGTGGTAATCGGCCGTGCCCAAAGCTGTTTCCGGCGCCAGCAAACTGGCCAGATGCTCCAGGTTGTGCTGCGGCCAGAAGTCGCGGTAGAAGGCCCAGGGCCCGCCTAGTTGCAGTGCCTCCTCCGGGCCGGCCACGGCGTGGTGTCCCATTACCGGCGTCCAGGGGACGCCCTCCGGCTTCACATTTTCCATGATGTCGCCAGTCGGCGAGCCGCCCACCACCGACTTGCCGAAAATATATTGCATGGGCTTGGCCAGGTATTCCTTCACCATTTCCGGGGTAAATTCCGGCCCGATCTGCGATTTGTCGTGCACCCAGGCGTCGTAGGTCACCTGCCCGTAGGAGACATGCTTCGTGGGGGAAATTTCATCGGTGCGGTACTCCGGCCCCTTGCCTTTGACGAACTCCTCGTGGCTCGCATCCGTGAAGTAGTAAATCTTCTGCGGCTGCCAGGGATGCAGGCCCTCGCCGTAATTATTGATGGACATCCGGTTGCGCGGCGCTTCCACCTGCTCAGGAAAGGCCAGCGAATCCCCCGCCAGGTCAAAGGCCTCGGTGGCCAGCACGCCCGCTGCCTGATGGTCGTCGTGGTTTTCGCCCGCCACGTAATCCGGCAGCCAGGTGAGAATCACTTCCGGCCGCGTCAACCGAACCAGGCGCACCACCTGCTCCAGGGCAGCGCCGTGCCCCCACGCCTCCAGCGAGTGCAGCACGTCCTGTCCCGGCGTGTCCGGGCCGTTCAGAAACCACACGTTGTAGACGCCCAGCGCGGCCTCGGCGCGGCGGCCCTCGATTTCGCGAACCGCGCCCAGCGAAGTCGCCTGTTCATTGCCCACATAGTTGGAGCCGGAGTTGCCGCGGGTGCAGAAGATGACGGCGGCGCGCTTGCCCTGGTCCATGGCGCGCGCCACGTAGGGGGCTGCGGCCATGTCGTCATCGGGATGCGCCACCACCACCAGAATGTCGGCTTTGTAGCGGTCGTCGGGCGCGGGATAGGGCGGCGCCTGCTTTATTTGCGCCCAGGCGG
>DATEGM010000192.1:0-3637 GCA_035280085.1 Terriglobales bacterium | reverse complement strand
AGCTGGACATTGATTTCGGCTCGCAGATCCGCTCTTACGTGCTGGCGCCTTACCGGTTAATCAAAGATCACCGCACCAAGGAGGAAGTGGGCGACGTGGACCGTGTGCTCGATGGCGACATTGATCCGTTCATCCGGGCCTATTTGCGCATGCGCCGGGGAGAGAAGAATTAAGTAATTGTGTAATTCAGTAATCGGGGAATTGTGTAAATCGAGTGATTGCGTAATCGAGTAGTTGGGCAATTTGTGTAATCTGAAACTACTCTCCACAGTGCAACCGCATTTTGTTCAAAGATGATGTCATCCTGAGGGAGCGCGAAGCGAGCGCAGCGAAATGAGCGCGACCGAAGGACCTATGCATTTGTTTTGGCTACTATGGCCGTTCCATCACAATCGCCGAAGCCAATTACTCAATTACCCGATTCCACAATTACCCGATCTCTCGCCGCGCGCCGTGGCCGCCGCCTGGAATACCTCACCCTGGCCTGGAACTCCGCTGAAGGCATAGCCGCGCTGGTTGCGGGCTTCCTCGCGGGCAGCATTGCCCTGGTCGGCTTTGGCCTGGATTCGGTCATCGAGATTTCCTCCGGCGCTGTTCTGTTGTGGCGGCTGGGCGCCGAAGGCGATGCCGAGCGCCGCGAGCACGTTGAACACCGCGCCCAGCGCCTGGTAGGTATCTGCTTTCTGGCCCTCGCTGCCTACGTGGCATATGACTCCATCAAGGGCCTGGTGCGCCACGAAGCGCCTGCGGAAAGCATTTTAGGCATTGGAGTGGCCGTTGCTGCCCTCATTGCCATGCCGCTGCTGGCGCGAGCCAAGCGCCAGGTAGCTCGCCAGCTCAACAGTGGCGCCATGCACGCCGACTCCCGCCAGTCCGACTTTTGCGCTTATCTTTCCGCCATCCTGCTTGCCGGCTTGCTGCTGAACGCCTTGCTGGGCTGGTGGTGGGCCGATCCCGTCGCCGCACTGGTCATGGTGCCTCTGATTGCCCGCGAAGGTGTGGGGGGCCTGCGCAGCCAACGCTGCTGCGACTAAGCGGCTGCGGCTTGCCCTGCTGTGGCTAGCCGCTGCGGCTAGTGCTGCTGGGCCATAGCAATATTTCTCCGGTCATCCTGAGCGCAGCAGAGTGACTCGCTTGCGAGTCACTCTGCGGAGTCGAAGGACCCCTGCGCTGTTGGGGCCTTTTACAATCGTTCAAAGGAGTTTTAACCGCTAACGTGATGTTGTTGGTTCACTTGAAACTCCTTTGGTCACACCCGGCACGACCATCAACGTAGGGGTATTTCGACTCGGGCATACGCCCTCGCTCAACATGACAGTCCTTAACATGGATGACAGACGCCGCCGGCATCAGGCGGCGTGAGCGCTCCCCTCGCGAACACTCTCCAGCGCCTGCAGCAGCTTTGCCCCAAACACCTCGCCGGAAAACTGCTGCTGGCCCGTAATCAGCCGGCCATTCTCCGAAACTGTGGCGAATGGCTGAAATAACTCTCCCCGCGTGTAGCGCGCGCCGCGCTTGGTAAGTTCCTCTTCCACGTAAAACTTCAGGAACTTCGTCCCAACTACCCTCTCCACTTCCTGGTCCTCCGCCCTGGAAAATCCAGTGATCACCTGCCCCTGGATCAGGTAGTCGCCATTAGAAGCCTTCGCGTTGAGCCATCCGGCCGAGCCATGGCAAATGGAAGCGATTATGCCGCCGGCCTCCCAAGTGTCGCGGAGGATGCGAGGAATGTCGGTATCGTCGGCGAATTCGAAGGCCGCTCCGTAACCGCCCACCAGCCACACTCCCACATAGTCGCGAGGGTCAATTTGTGACAGCTTCTTCGTGTTCGAAAGCTTTTGTCCGTGCAGCTTGTTTGCCAGCAGGCCCGTGCTGATGAAGTCATCCGGGCTTTGCGCCACCGGACTATTGGGGTCGCTCCAGGCGTCTACCGGGGCTTTGCCGCCCTTGGGACTGGCGACTTCCACCTCGTAGCCGGCGCGCCAGAGCAGCAGGTAGGGATGGGCCAGCTCCGAAATCCAATAACCGGTCGGATAGCCGGTTTCACCCAGCTTGTCATGGCTGCTTACGATCGCCAGCACCTTGCCCTTGCGATTGCGGGCGCTATCTCGCAGCTTGCGGATATCATCCATTGCGTCATTCGCCATTGTCCGCTCCTCAGGAAGTAAAAGATTCGATTGCTAGATGTCATTCAGGTCCGTTGGTGACGTTTTTCTATTGGCCCGTGAAACGAAGCCGTGCAGGGTGCGGCCCATGCGCCCGCCTGCACCATAAGCCCGTTACGTACGTAATCAGGCAGCCACGCACGCTGGGCTGGAAAACTGTATTACCCTGTTTTATAGATGAAGGCCGAAGAGAAGCCCCACCCGCACCATCACGAGCCGCCGGACCCGATGCTGGACCAGCGCTTCCTGGACGGGCTGGCCTATGCCACCCGATTGCACGCGCAGCAGGCGCGCAAGGGCACGCGGGTGCCGTATGTCGCGCATTTGCTGGGCGTCGCTGCCATTGTGCTGGCGGAGGGCGGAGATGAGGACATGGCCATTGCCGCGTTGCTGCACGATGCGGTGGAGGACCAGGGCGGCAAGCCCACGCTGCGCGAAATCGAACGACGTTTCGGCAAGCGCGTGGCCCGGCTGGTGGAGGCTTGCACCGACGCCGATACGGTTCCCAAACCGCCATGGAAAGACCGCAAAACGCGCTATATTGAGGCCATCCGTCACGAGCCGGCGGACGCCCGCCTGATTTCGGCGGCGGATAAATTGCACAATGCCCGTGACATTCTGGCCGACTATCGCCAGCATGGCGAGGAAGTTTGGAAGCGGTTCCGGGGCGGGCGCGAGGGCACGCTGTGGTATTACCGTGCGCTGGTGGAGGCGTTTCGCGCCGCCGGCAGCAACCGCCTGGTGGATGAGCTGGACCGGGTGGTTGCGGAACTGGAACATCTGGTGGCTAAAAACGGTCGCCCGGCGACGGGGAGCTGATGGTTATGGCGCGAATGGTGGATATGATTCGGCAAGCCGCGGTGCCGCCCAACCTCCTGCGTGCTGCCGCCAAAGGGTCACTCTCCGTCCCTCCGGCGGAGATGATTGAAATTCTGGTTCTGCTCACCAAGAACCCGGTTTTCGCCGAGCAGGCCCGCACCACCCTGGCCAGCTGGGATGAAGCGGCCTGCCAGGCTGCGGCCTCTAATCCGCATACTCCGCGTGAGGTCTTGGAGTACATGGTGGACCCGCGCAACCGCCGTCCCAGCCTGTATGCCGTGTTGCTGGAGAATCCTTCGATTTCTGAGCCCAAGCTGGCAGAGATTGCCGCCGGGGCCGGCCGCGAGGTGATTGAACAATTGCTGGCCAGCCCGCGAGTGAACAAATCACGCCCGGTGTTGCAGGCTCTGGCGGGCAACCGCGAGTTGCGCGATACGGAAAAAGCGCGCGTTCAGGCTTTGTCAGCCGTCCAACCCGCTGAACCGCAGCCATCCGGCGCACATGCCGCAGTCTCAGGTCCGGAAACCACCGACGAGGAGGTCAGAGCATTTCTGGCCGAGCACGCCGCGGAAATTGCCGCCGATGAAGGCAAGCCCTTCCACGTGATCGGCGGCATCGAGGAAACCGAGATCCCTCCCGAAGCCCCAGTTGCG
>DATEGM010000191.1:0-14011 GCA_035280085.1 Terriglobales bacterium | reverse complement strand
GAGCCGCATTCCGGGTAAAGCTTCTCCACCGCCAGCGAAACCGCGTTGACCTCCTGCACGAACTTGGCGCCAATATGCTTGGAGACAGTACTGCCGCCCGAGCCGGTAATGAACACGCGGAAGTTTTCATACGGGGTGGCGCGGAAGTCGGCGTGGATAGCCTGCAGCATCTCCAGCGTCTTCTCCGGTTGCTTGGTCTCGTGGCGCTGGTAGTCCTGCCAGAGAATGTCGTCGGTTTCGCCGTCAATGACGACAACCTTGACCGTGGTGGAGCCCACGTCCACGCCCATCCACAACATCTCGTATTTTTTCTGCGGATTCGCTTTTTCGGTTAGTCCCGGCATTTATACCCCGTCGTTGGTCGTTAGCTGTCGGTCGTTGGCCCGGCAATGCTCGTGTGGAGGCGGGTCTCTGACCCGCCCAGCCGGGGCAAAGCCCCGGCCCCACACATGTGATCAGTGCGCTTCCTGGTGATACGGCACCTGCGCGCCCATCTTCTCCGCCACATGGATGGCGAAGTTGGCCGCGGTTCCGATCACGCCTTTGTACTTAGGCACCTGATAAATGGCTTTCGACATCTCCGGATGCTCGGCTACATAGGCCTTCAGCTCATCGGTGGTCTTGCCAATTTTCTCCAGCACGTCCTTAAACTCCAGCTTGGCTTTGGCTTTGGCTTCGCCCAGGGCCATCTGCACGCGGCTATGGGCATTGATTTCGCCTTCGCCGGAGGTCTCGATGGGCAGGTAAATCATGTCCTTGTAATGCGCCACCACGGCCGATTGCGCGCCGTCAGACTGCGTGGAAGGCATGCAGCCGAAGGGCTTGAGCGAGAGCACCATGTGCGCCAGTTCGTGGTTGGTGTAGTAAATGTTCTTGGCAACCTCGAGGTGACCTTCGCCGCCTTCCGCCCGGGTATTGTAGTAGGGATGGCCCACGCGCTGCAGCTCATACTGGTTGACGAGCTTATGCGCCGTGCCGCCCAGGGCCTCGATGATCTTGTGGTATTCGCGGGCGAAGATCTTTTCCGCCACCTTCAGCTTGAGCTGCTTGTTGCGGTAGGCCCACTCGATCTTGGCGTGCTTATCAATGCGCCAGGCCGCGGGCATTACCGCGCCCTCTTCCAAACCGCGACGATCGCGGCTCTTCTGGATGACCTGGTGGATCAGGTAGTTGATCCAGGTGGCGATGGGCTCGACGATGATCTGCGCGCCTTCCTTGTGCAGGAAGCGGAACATGTTGAAGTTGCCGTCGCCTTCGGTGGTCTGGGCCCAGAATTCGCCGGTGATCTTCACGATGGGCTTCACCTTGAGCCGGTCCACGGGGATGGAATCAAAGCGGTCGCGGCAGTGGTGCAAGGCCTCAACATAATCGTCGCTATAGAGCTGCTCCAGGAACTTGCCCAGATATTCCACGGCGGCCTTGGCGGGCAGTTTGCCGGCAAATTTGCCCAGCTTGGCTTCCACGCTCCACGGCGATTTCTTCTTGAGCACCTCGTGCATGAAGTCAATCACTTCGTCGAGCACGGCGTCGGTATCGCCGGGATTCAGCTCAAAGGCGCGTACCTGGTGGGCCAGTTCGTTGATCACGTCGCCCATGTTCAAGCCGTTGAGAATGCTGAGGAAGAAGTCCAGGTTCATGTCCAGGCCGGCTTCCGCTTCGGCCTGATTCAGACCGCCGGACTGCTGGAACAGGAGCACGCGGAAGCCGTCGTAGCCGGCGTTGCGCAGGGCCAGCCGGTACTCGGATTCGTACATGCCGAATCGGCACGGGCCGCAGGCGCCGGCGGTCAGAAACACGTAGTTGTTGATCAGGTCCTGGCGCTTCTGTCCCCCCTCCTCCAGCGTTTGCAGGTACTGCACCAGGTTGCCGACCGTGAAATAAGTAGGATTGCACTGGCCGTTGTTGCCATATTCCTTGCCCAGCTGAAAGGCTTTCACGTCGGGCGTAGGCACGACTTCGCAGCGGTAGCCCAGACCTTCGAGGGCGCCGTGGACCAGCTTTTCGTGCTTCCAGGTCAGGCCGCCAAACAGCAGGGTGGTGCGGTGGCGCTGGTCGGCGGTGAAGGGGCGCTCGATGGGCTTATGGAAGTGATGCGCCTCTTTTTGGACAATGCCGGCTTCCCGCTCCAGGCGGGCCCGTTCTTCCGCCACACGATGGCGGATCATGTCTTCTACTGAGGTGATCTGAACGAGCTGATTGCCGGCTATCGGTTGCGTCGAAGTGCTCATAACCTCACCTTCCCTGGCATGCGTTGTGAATCATTGAGAGTCAAGGACTTGCAAGATACACGTATTCCGTGATTAAAAACGCTACATATTGTTGCCCCATTTAGCTGCCGGACGAATCGCTTTGTAGCGAACGGCGGAAAATAGTGGTTCAAGGGGCCGGTGGGGGTGCTAAGCGGATAATAACCATCCTCATTTTCAGTGACTTACAAGCTCTTATCACACGCCCTTGTGATAAGCGTGAGAAGCCCCATGGCTGTTTCCCGGGGCTCGCAAAAAATCATACACGCGCGGCATCGAGCGGCCAGACACTCGTGAAGCCTTTCTCCCGTCGCAGGGGCCACGCGTTGACACTGCCATTGCCGTGGGCGGGCGAACAGCATAGGCTGTGCAGATGCCGGAAGTTCTGCCCGCTGCAGGCGACCGTATTTTCGTGACCCAGGGAAGCCCAGCTTCGGCGGGTTCCGGCAGAGTTGTGGGCCGCCAGTGGCGAGTACTGGGAGTCCTGGCCCTCATCAACCTGGTCAATTACGTTGATCGCCAGGCTATCTTCCCCCTATTCCCTTTCCTGCGGCATGATTTTGGATTGACCCACCTGCAGTTCGGCTCATTGGCTACCGCCTTCACGGTTGTGCTTTCGGTGGGAAGCCTGCCCCTGGGCATGCTGGCAGACCGCACTTCGCGGCGCCGGGTGGTAAGCGCCGGCGTGCTGTTCTGGAGCGCAGCCACGTTCCTGAGCGGCCTGGCGACTTCCTTCCGCTCCCTGCTGCTGGCCCGGTCGCTGGTGGGAGTGGGCGAGGCCGCCTACGCCCCTGCTGGAGCCGCCATGGTCACGGCCAATTTTCCCCCCGAGATGCGCGCCCGGGTGCAGGGGGTTTTCGATATCGGCATGTTTGCCGGCGGAGCCATCGGAATAGCGCTGGGCGGCATTATGGCGCAATACTTCGGCTGGCGAGTCGCCTTCTTCCTGGTAGGTGTACCGGGTGTGCTGCTGGCATTTGCCGCTCTGCGTTTGCCGGAAGGGATACATCAAAACAGCGAGCAGCGCTTTCCTTTGCGCGACCTGGTGCGGGTTCCCGCCTATGTGACCATGCTCCTGGCGGGATGGTTCAGCAGCTTCGCCGGTTATGCCTACGTGGTTTGGGGGCCGGAACTGGTGGAGGAATACAAAGGATTCAGTGCCGGCCAGGCAGGAATTGTTCTGGGCGTAACCGTGATTGTGTGCGGAGGTCTCGGTGTGGCGGTGGGAGCCACGCTTTCGGACTGGCTGGCGCGCCGCGCCTCCTGGGGCCGCGCCTGCACCATTCCGGTAGGATTCCTGCTGGCCGCGCCGCTGATCTACGGCGCTTTGCACACCACGCAGCGGGCGTATTTTGTGGTCCTGTTCGGACTGGGCGCTTTCTTTCTGAGCTGGTATCACGGTCCGGTGACCGCCACCATCCACGACCTGATCCCCGAGAAGGGACACGCCACTGCCCTGGGCTTGTACTACCTTTTCGTGAACCTGTTTTCAATGGCCTTAGCGCCGGTGGTGATTGGCGACATAGCCGACCATTCCAATCTCATATCCGCGCTGCACGCTGCCATCGTGGCGCAGCTCATTGGCGGACTCCTGTTCATCCTGGTGGTGCTGCAGGTGCGCCAGCGCGGCGCTCGCAAGGACGACGAGTCGGACACTTGCGCCGGCGAGCTCGCCTGAGCCTGCATTCAAGCACCGGCTACTTCGGCCTGCAGGCGTTTTTGAGATCCATGCGAGGCCGCTGGCCACCTTTTCTGCGCAGTCACAACCCGCGCTTCTGCTAAGATTGAGACAAATCCCTAGCGCCGCATTGGCAGCATTGGTCTCCCGGCCCAGGTTCGCGCGGACGGGGTCAGAAGGAGCGTCTCCCATGGCAAAGAGCGTCAATAAAGTCATTCTCATTGGAAATCTGGGCAAGGACCCCGAGCTCAAATACACGCCCAGCGGTACGGCGGTGGCGAATTTCACGCTGGCCACCAACGAGCGCTACAAAGATAAAGACGGCCAGTGGCAGGACCGCACCGAGTGGCACAACATCGTGGCCTGGCAGCGCACGGCGGAGATCGCAGGCGAGTACCTGAAAAAAGGACGCCCGGTGTACATCGAGGGACGCCTGCAGACCCGCTCCTGGGACGACAAGGACGGGCAAAAACACTACAAGACCGAGATCGTAGCCCACGATCTGGTACTGCTGGGCGGCGGGCGCGAGGCGGGTGAAGGATCGTCGGCGGGACGCAGCCGCGGGGCCGCGGCCTCGGGCGCCGATTTCGACCAGCGCGCTCCCGAGCCGGATGTGGCCCACTCCACTACCATCACCGACGAAGACATACCGTTCTAAAGAACTGTGCTTGTGGCGCGGGCGCCCCCGCCCGCGTCGCAGTTCCAACGCAGCAATTCCATTCGCCTGGCAGTGTGGCGCTGCACGCCAGATGCTTCGGCCCTGAAGGACCTCAGCATGACGCCTTCTTAGGTTATCTCTCCGCCTCTGCGACCTCAGCTCCCGCTGCGGCCTCTGCGTTAATCTTTGTCCTCCCGCAGCTCTGACCAACACCGCTTCCCTTCCCGCCATCTAAGAGCATTGAACCTGGTATGAAAATCGGCCCTAATCGGTTGCGTTTACTGTTCTTTCCCTGCATTTTGGCGGCGGCACTGGCGCCGCTGGCCTCCTGCGCCCGGCCCAATCTCAAACAGGCATTGCGCGCCAGCACCGCGGCGGCGCCCAATTCCTGGCCGCAGATCCTGGCTGCCTATCAACCCTGGTTTGGGGAGAAGAACCATGCCAGCGTGGGCTATTCCTCGAACGATCCGGTGGCGCTGCAAAAGCAGATCACCGAGGCCAAGAACCTGGGCATCGTTGGTTTTGTGGTGAACTGGTACGGGCCCGGCAAGAGCTTTGAGGATGGCAACTACGCGCTGCTGCAGAATCTGGCCGCCAGGAATGATTTTAAAACCGCCATCCAGTATGACGAAGCGGTGGATTCACCCGGCTCAACTACGGACGCTGTGGTGAACGACCTGCGCTACGCCTATGACCGCTACATCGGGCCCAAGGCGGGGCCGTCGCGCGAGGCTTACCTGCGCTACGACGGGCGCCCGCTGATTTTTATTTTTCCCAAAAACTCGGGAACGGACTGGAACCAGGTGCGGCAGGCGGTGGAGTCCTGGCCTGACGAGGACCGGCCCTTGCTTATTACCCAGGCTTATGGCGGAAGCCATGCGGACGCCTTCGATGGCTTCTACGCCTGGGTGGGGCCGGGCAGCCAGGGCTGGGCGCCCGATGGCAGCCACTGGGGCGGACGCTACCTGGACAACTTCTATCAGACCATGATTTCCAAGTATCCCGACAAACTTGCTGTGGGCGCGGCCTGGCCCGGCTTCGATGATTCGCACGCTCCCTGGAGCCAGAACCGGCACATCAGCCCGCGCTGCGGCAAAACGTTCGACGATACGCTGCGCATGTTTCGCGCCTACTACAGCGACTCTCGACCGCTGCCTTTCCTCATGATTGATACCTGGAATGATTACGAGGAGGGCACGGCGATTGAAAAGGGCTTGCCGCGCTGCTGAGGATTGTCAAACTCTTGCACCACAGAGGCACAGAGACACAGAGGGAATGATTGAAGATTGATGATTGCAGATTGACGGTTTGGTCAAGCGTGGAGGTTTTTCAACCGTCACTCTTCAATCAAAGTTCACAAATTGCCCTTCTCTGTGCCTCTGTGTCTCTGTGGTGAACAGGTGTTTACGCTGCGCCGCTGGCCAGCTTCTGTTTCAAATCAGCGGCGATAAGCTGCCCGTGGAAGCGGCCGTTCTCGATAAAAATTTCGTTGGTGCGCGAGCCGGCAACAATCACTCCTGCCACATAAATTCCCGGCACATTGCTCTCCAGGGTTTCCGGATCGCATACCGGGCGGCACTGCTCGGGCGAGAGCTCAATTCCCATGCTGGTCAGGAAGTCGTAGTCGGGATGGTATCCGGTCATTGCGAAGACAAAGTCGTTCTTCAGCACGCGCTCGCCCTCGGGCGTGTTGATGCGCACGGCGTCGGGCGTAACTTCCAGCAAATGGCTGCGGAAAAAAGCCTGAATTTCGCCGTTTTTGATGCGGTTCTCGATGTCGGGTTTGATCCAGTACTTCACGTGGCTATGGATGCCCTCTTCGCGAACCACCATGGTGACGCGCGCTCCATGCCGCCATAATTCCAGGGCCGCGATGGCGGCGGAATTCTTGGCCCCGACCACCACAACATCGCAGTCGTAGTAAGGATGCGGCTCATTGTAGTAGTGCATCACCTTGGGCAGGTCCTCGCCCGCAATGTTCATGTAGTTGGGCAGGTCGTAGTAACCGGTGGCCACAATGATCTTGCGCGCGCAGTAATCGTGTACCGCCTCTTTGCGGTCTATCGTGGTCACGCGAAAGTCCCCGTCCTCCCCGGTTACCGTCTTCACCCACTCATACTGATGAACCTTCAGCTCGTAATGCTGGGCTACGTTGCGGTAGTACTCCAGTGCTTCCTGGCGGGTGGGCTTCATATTGGCGGTGTTGAAGGGAATGTTGCCGATCTCCAGCAGCTCCGGCGTAGTGAAAAAGGTCATGTTGGCGGGATAGTGGAACAGCGAATTGACCAGGCAGCCCTTGTCAATCACCAGTACCTTCAGACCCGCGCGCTGCGCCTCAATGGCGCAGGCCAGGCCGGTAGGGCCGGCGCCGATAACCAGCACGTCCGTCCAGGCATCCGGGCGGGCATGGGCCTGCTTGCGCGCGAGAGGTTCAGGAGACTTCCTGGTTTTGAGCATGGAATTGCGCGCCTTGGTGCGGGGGTTGCGTGGCACAGGTATGTCCCTATGCACGCGATTCTAGCATGCGCATTTTTGCGCTCCGGCGCAGCTACACGCGTCACACGGGCGTGTGCGCTGCTGCCTGAAGGGGCCGGGTACGCTTGCTATAATTTTTGGTTCTCGATGGCCTCATCTTCGCCATTGCGTTCATCCTTCTTCAGGAGTCAGTCATCATGGCCACCGCAACCAAGAACCTGACGCGCACGGAAAAAGATTCCCTGGGCACCAAGGAAATTCCCGCCGGCGTTTATTACGGCATCCAGACCGCGCGGGCGGTGGAAAACTACCCCATTTCCGGGATGCGCGCGCATTCCACGTTCATCAAAGCCCTGGGCATGATCAAGCAGGCAGCCGCGGAAGCCAACCAGGAACTTGGCCTGGTTGATGACAAGCGCGCCCGCGCCATCAGCCAGGCCGCCAAGGAAGTGCAGCAGGGCAAGTGGGATCCGGAGTTTGTGGTGGACGTCTTCCAGGCCGGCGCCGGTGTAAGCCTGCACATGAACAGCAACGAGGTAATCGCCAATCGGGCGGCGGAGATCCTCGGTGGCACGCTGGGCGATTACTCCGTGGTCCATCCCAACGATCACGTCAATTACGGGCAAAGCACCAACGACGTCATTCCCACCGCCATGCGCGTGTCGTCGCTGCTGGAACTGGAGAAGCTGTATCCCGTGCTCGACGGGCTGTCGGCTGCGCTCGACGCGAAAGGCAAGGAGTTCTGGAGCATTCTGAAGTCTGGTCGCACGCACATGCAGGACGCGGTGCCCATGCGCCTGGGCCAGGAGTTTGCCTCTTATGCCGGCGCGATTCGTCGTGCTAAGGACGCCATTCGGCAAAGTTCAGAAATGCTGCGCGAACTGGGCCTGGGTGGTTCCGCCGTGGGCACGGGGATCAACACGCATCCCGACTACCGCGAGAAGGCCATCGCCAACCTGGCGCGCATATCCGGGCAGAAGCTCAGGCCGGTGGACGACATGCGCTACGCCATGAACTCCAACCTGGGCATGGCGGCGGTATCTTCGGCGCTGCGCAACCTGGCGCTGGAGGTAATCCGCATTTCCAACGACCTGCGCCTGCTTTCCTCAGGCCCCAACACGGGTTTCGGCGAAATCAATCTGCCGGCGCTGCAGCCCGGCTCTTCCATCATGCCCGGCAAGATCAATCCCGTCATGCCCGAGCTGGCAGCCATGGTTTCCTTCCAGGTGGTGGGCAACGACGTAGCCGTGGCCATGGCGGTGCAGGCTGGGCAGCTGGAATTAAACGTGATGATGCCTACCATGGCCTACAGCGTGCTCCAGTCCATCACGATTCTCACCAATATGCTGCGCCAGTTTACCGAGCGCTGCGTGAAGGGCATTACCGCCAACGAGAAGAAGAACACGTTCTACGCGCAGAGCACGGTGTCGCTGGCCACCGCGCTCAACCCGTACATCGGCTATGCCAAGGCGGCTGAAATTGCCAAGGAATCGGTGGCCACGGGTCGTTCCATCATTGAGATTGCCCGCGAGAAGAAGCTGCTGAGCGAAAAAGAAATTGCGGAAATTCTCGATCCCCAGCGCATGACCGAGCCCCAGCGCCCGCTGGAAGCAGCCGCCAAGCGCGAGGAGATCAAAGCAAAGAGATAACTTCTTCTCCGCAGATGGACGCGGACTTACACGGATAAATCAGGGAAAAATCTCTTGAAAATCCGCGTTTATCTGCGTCAATCCGCGGCGAATGAAGTTGGTTAGTATGCCCAGCGCAGAAGCGTGGCGCCCACGGTAAAACCCGCGCCCACGGACGCGAGCATCACCAGATCGCCCTTCTTCAGGTGCCCTTCCTGGCGCGCGGTTTCCATGGCCAGGGGAATCGTGCCCGCGGTGGTATTTCCGTAGCGGTCAATGTTGATGATCACGCTTTCCTTGCGCAGCCCCAGGCGATCGGCGGTAGCGGTAATGATGCGCTTGTTGGCCTGGTGCGGAATAAAAGCATCAATGTCGCTGCCCTTCAGGTTGTTACGCGTCAGCACCCGCTCGCAAACCTCAGCCATCTTGCGCACCGCATACTTGAACACCGCCTGGCCGTCCTGATGAACGTAGTGCATTTTCTTATCCACAGTTTCGTGGGTGGAAGGATGCAGGCTGCCGCCTCCCGGCATGTAGAGCGAGCACCCGCCGGAGCCGTCCACCTCGTGCAGGAAATCAATGATGCCTTCGGAATCGCTGTTGGCCGGTTCCAGCAGCACCGCCCCCGCGCCGTCGCCGAAAATGACGCAGGTGGCGCGGTCGCTGTAATCAATGATGGACGACATCACGTCGGCCCCGATCACCAGCACATTTTTATGCGCCCCCGTCATCACGAACTGGGCGCCGGCTTGCAGCGCAAACACAAACGCTGAGCAGGCGGCGGAGAGGTCGAATCCCCAGGTGCCGGGAGCACCCAGCTTGTGCTGCACCAGGCAGGCGGTGGAGGGAAAGAACATGTCGGGCGTGACCGTAGCCACGATGATGGCGCCTATATCCTTGGGCGCGAGGCCGCGTTGCGCCAGCGCCTTGCGTGCCGCCTCGACGGCCAGGTCGCTGGTGGCCATTCCTTTTTCCACCAGGTGGCGCTCGCGAATGCCGGTGCGCTCCATGATCCACTCATCGCTGGTGTCCACCATCTTTTCCAGGTCTTTGTTGCTCAGGACGCGCGGAGGCACATAAGTGCCCAATGCGGTGATTTTCGCCCGCTGCAGATTGCTCAATGAGTTCTCCCCAAACAAAAGAAGTATTTTGAGGGATGGAGGGCGGAGTTGTCTAACGCTATTGCCCGGCAGCCGACGCGCGAACCTAGGCATTCAGCAGCCAGCCGAGCAGTTAGCGGTTAGCACTTAGCAATTAGCATTTAGCCCCTGCAGTGCCGATGCGGGTAGCTGGCTAAATGCTAAGTGCCAACTGCTAACTGCTGACGCGCTGAGTGCTGAGTGCTGGCCCCCGCCTGCAAGCTGCTAAAATAGAGCCCGTCAGGCATCGGTCCCGCGCGACGCAATCCCGCCAACCCCGCCAGGTCCGGAAGGAAGCAACGGTAACGGGCTCGTGCGTGTGCAGTGGGTTCCCGGTGCCTGGCTTTTTAGCTGGCTAGCTGACTGGCTGACTAGCCGGCTAATTTCTCAAGGCCGAACCCCGCCGAACCAAACGCCGGAGTATTGGCTGCTTAACACCCAAATCAATTTCTGAATGGCGTCATGCTGAGGCCCTTTAGGGCCGAAGCATCTCGCGTGCATCGTCTTGAGGTTGTTAGATGTCTGCAGCCGAAACAGAGACGAAGCCAGTCAGCTAGCTAACTACTCCGAGGCGCCGGTGCAGGTATCGGAAATTTTCGTGATGCCGCCGACGGTCAACTGGCGTTCCGGCCGGCTGAAACTGCTGGCCGTCTGTTTCTCCTTGGGCGGGATGCGCTCGTCTTCTTTTCCCCTCACTTCCACTTGCTCGCCGTCAAAGCCGCTCAACGATTTGTCCTGGCCGATCAGTCGGTAAACGATATGGTTGTCGTCCACCAGGCGATACTGGCCGGCTGCCCCGGTGAGGCAGCCGCGAATGGCGGCCTGGGGTGCGTTCACGGAAGGAGTGTTCTGTTGCTGGGCCGGGCTACAGAGCGCGATCAGTGCAACAGTCGCGAAGAGCAGAAGTACGGTTCTCATGGCCAATTTATCCGTCCAGTAAGATTAGACACTCCGTTCCCGAGTTGCAAGGGCGCAGGGCGGCGCAATTTAGTCGTATGACGACACTTAGATCGCCGGGAATCCCCACCTCCCATAGGAACGCCCAACCTCCCATAGGAACGCCCAACGTCCCGTAGGGACACGCGACGTCCCGTAGGGACACGCGACGTCCCGTAGGGACGCGCGACGTCCCGTAGGGACGCCATGATAGTAGCCCGCCAGTTTACTGGCGGGTAGGCAGCCTTCCGACGATCCAGTCCCGTAGGGACGGCTGAACATCAGCAGCAAGGAACGTTTTCCGCAAATGAGGACGCATTGCTCGCGTTCAGAGATGTCGTCTTTCAGTCGTCCCTGACGGGACTCTGGTCCAACTCGCCACTATCCCGCCAGTAAACTGGCGGGCTACTCTCATCCGGTCTCTACGAGACCGGTCAGTGACGGCCGCAAACTGTCAGTGAGGCGTCTGGAATAAAACCTGCAGAAACAACGAACCTCGAAGGTCGTCCGTGCTTCCAGTATTTCAAAACGCAGGTCCCCGAGACGGGCATCTTTTCATTGCACGCGTAGCGCTCCTGAGAGGGTCGAGCGAGCACCTTCTATTCAAACCGTAACGCCTCGATGGGATCCAGCCTTGCGGCTTTGCGCGCGGGATAGAAACCAAAGAAGACGCCCACGCCCGCGGAAAAAATCACCGCCGCCACAATGGCCAGCGGCGAAACCAGCACCGCCCAGCCCAGCAGTTTGCTGATGATCAGCGAGGAGCCGATGCCAAAGAAAATTCCGGCGGCGCCTCCCATCAGGCTGAGCACCACGGCCTCGATCAGGAACTGCCGCTGCACATCTTCTTCGGTGGCGCCAATGGCCATGCGCACGCCGATCTCGCGGGTGCGCTCGGTCACCGACACCAGCATGATGTTCATAATCCCGATGCCACCCACGATCAACGAGACTCCGGCGATTGATGCCAGAAGCATGGTCATCACCCGCGAAGACTGGTCGGCAAGTTGTGCTATGTCCGCCAGATTGCGCACCATGAAGTCGTCATCCTGGCCAGAACGGATGCGGTGACGGTCGCGCAGCAGCGCCGTGATTTCCTCCTGCGCGGCGTAAGTGGCATCCTTGGAAACGGCGGAAACCACGATGTAGCGCAGCCACGGCTCGCCGCTCAGCTTTTTCTGCAGCGTGGTAATGGGCACAAAGATGACGTCGTCCTGGTCCTGTCCCATGGCCGCCGACTGCCCTTTGGCGCTGAGCACGCCCACTATCTTGAACGGCAGGTTGGAGATGCGCACCGTCTGCCCCACTGGATCCTGGGCGCCAAAAAGGTTCTGTTGCACGGTGGCGCCGATAACGGCCACATCGGAAGCAGAGGTCACGTCGCTTTCCGTAAACGAAACGCCTTCCTGCATCGGCCAGGAGCGAATGTCGAAATACTGCGGCTCGGTGCCCTGGATATTGGTGAACCAGTTGTCGTTCCCGAACACCACTTGCGCCGTGGTGGCGCTGCCGGGCGCGGCTTCCTTCACCGCCGGAGCCTGCTGCACGATGGCCTTCATGTCGTCATAAACCAGGGTTTTGGTCTGACCCCATCCCAGGCGCAGGCCACCGCGGTTAACGGTGCCGCTGGAAACAAACAGCATGTTGGAGCCCATGGCGGAAATCTGGTCCTGCACCTGTTTGCTGGCGCCCTGGCCCACTCCCACCATGGCGATCACCGCGCCCACGCCGATAATGATGCCCAGCATGGTGAGCGCGGAGCGCATCTTGTTGCGCGACAGCGCCCGGATCGCAATTCGCAGAATGGATAGCAGGTCCATAACGTCCTCTCAGTCCTCCACCGTGGGCATGGTCTTCAGCATTTCGGCCGCGCGGGGACGGACCGTTACCGGTTCGTCGCGGCGGATTTTCCCGTCGCGGAAAACGATGGTGCGTTTGGCGAAGCGGGCAATGTCGGGCTCGTGCGTCACCAGCACGATGGTGAGCCCGCTTTCGTTCAGCGTCTGAAAAATCTGCATGATCTCCACCGAGGTGCGACTGTCCAGGTTGCCGGTGGGCTCGTCCGCCAGCAGGATGGCGGGCTGGTTCACCAGGGCGCGGGCAATAGCCACGCGCTGCTGCTGGCCGCCGGAAAGCTGCGAAGGAAAATGCTCCATGCGCTCGCCCAGGCCCACAAGCTCCAGCGCCTCTTTCGCTCGCTGCAGCCGCTCTTCCTTTTGCAGGCGCGCATACAGCGTGGGCAGTTCCACGTTCTCCAGCGCGGTGGTGCGTGAAAGCAGGTTGAATCCCTGGAAAACGAAGCCCAGCTTCCGATTGCGGATGGCCGCCAGCGCCTTCTTGTCCAGTTTGGAAACGTCGGTGCCTTCCAGCAGGTAGCGCCCGCTCGAAGGCTTATCCAGGCAGCCCAGCAGGTTCATAAAAGTAGACTTGCCGCTGCCGCTGGCGCCCATGATGGCCACGAACTCGCCGTGGGCAATCGCCACGCTCACGCCGCGCAGAGCGTGCACCTTGTTCTCGCCCAGGTCGTAGTACTTGTGCACGTCCTCCACGCGGATGACTGGCCCCGCGAGCGCCGCGCCTTCGGCTTGCGCCAGCTCAACCTGGCTGATCGTTTCGGTTTGGGTGATGGTTGTCATTAGTGCATCCTCGTCATTCCGGCTCCGAGCCCGCCGGATTTCTGGGTGGTGCTGACTGCGCCCGTCACCAGCTCATCTCCAGGCTGCAGGCTGCCCTTGAGCAGCTGCGCCACAGCCGTGTTGGTGTGGTCGGTAATGCCCGTGCGGATCTGCACCGGCTGCAGCGATTTATCCGCCGCCATCTTCCACACCACGCTCACGTCGTGACGCGGCACATGGGTTGCCGTAGCGGAAGCGCTGTTGCCGTTCGCCGGCTTGCTTGCGCTCACGGAACCGCTCGGCGCCGGGCCAGCCATCTGGCTGATGCCGTACTTCTCATACACAGCCCGCAGCTGCTCCGTCTTCATGTCCGGCTTGAAGCGCAGCGCGGTATTGGGCACTTCCAGAACGTTCTCGGCGGTAGCCACGGGAACGCTGACGTAAGCGGTCATGCCCGGGAAAAGCTTCATCTGCGGGTTTTCGAAAGCAATCACGGTGTCGTAGGTGACCACGTTCTGCACCGTCGTCGGGTTCAGGCGGATTTGCACCACCTTGCCGCGGAACGTCTGGTTGGGATAGGCGTCCACGGTGAACGTGGATTCCTGGCCAACCTTGATGTTGCCCACATCCGACTCG
>DATEGM010000190.1:0-2359 GCA_035280085.1 Terriglobales bacterium | reverse complement strand
CCGGCTCCAGCGGGGCTGTGCTGTCGTTGCTGGAGCGGCAGGCGCCCTCGCCGGCTGATTTCCAGAAGCAAAGAGATCAGGTCCGGGAGCAGGTGGTGCAGCAGAAGCGCAACCAGCTGCTGGAGCTGTTCGTCGCCAATCTTCGCGACCAGATGGAGAAGAGCGGCAAGATCCAGATCAACCAGCAGGTGCTGAAGCAGCTGACGGCTCCTCGCAACGAAGCCAGCTAGGCGCCTGCTGTACGGCCCCTCACCGACAGTTCAAGAACCCGGCTCCGCTGAACTCCAACCATGGCCTTTCCACGATCCACCGGGATCCTGCTGCACCCCACGTCGCTTCCGTCCCTGGGCGGGATCGGCGACTTCGGCCCCGCCGCCTACGAGTTCGTGGATTTCCTGGCGGCCGCGCGGCAAAGCCTGTGGCAGATACTGCCCCTGGCTCCGGCGGGCTACGGCAACTCACCCTATTCGTCGCTTTCCGCATTCGCCGGCAGCCCGCTGCTGATCAGCCTGGAGCGCCTGGCGGAGCGCGGCTGGATCGAGCGCAGCCGCCTTTCCGGCCTGCCCGGCCAGGTGGGCCCCGTCAACTATGAGGCAGTTGCCGCGGCGAAGATGCCGCTGCTGATTTCGGCAGCGCAGAATTTCCTCCAGCACGCCGGCGCTGCCGACCGCGCCCGCTTCGATCATTTTTGCTCCCAGCATTCCTGGTGGGTGGAAGGTTGGGTTTTGTTTGAGGCCCTGCGCCACCGCTATCAGAAGTCGTGGAATGAGTGGCCGCGCGAGCTTGCGCACCGCCACCCCGGCGCCCTCGATCACGCCCGCGGCGAACTGGCCCAGGAGCTGCAAATCGGCCGCGTCTTACAGTTCGCCTTCTTCGAGCAGTGGGGCGCTTTGCGCCAATACTGCGCTGCCCGCTCCATTCGCGTCATCGGCGATATTGCCATTTTCGTGAACTACGACAGCGCCGACGTTTGGGCCCACCCCGAAATCTTCCGCCTGAATGAAAATTTGGACCCGGAAGTTGTATCCGGTGTGCCTCCGGATGCCTTCAGCGCAACCGGACAGCGCTGGGGCAATCCCCTTTACCGCTGGGATGCGCTCAAGGCTCGCGGCTACGACTGGTGGCTGCAGCGCCTGGGCTGGGCCATGCACATGTGCGACCTGCTGCGCATTGATCACTTCCGCGGTTTCGAACAATGCTGGGAAATTCCCGCGCATGAACCCACCGCCGTGCATGGGCGCTGGGTGGACGGGCCCAAGGACGACCTCTTCAATCGCGTTCGTGAAGTCCTGGGCGCATTGCCATTTATCGCCGAAGATCTGGGCATGATCACTCCCGAAGTTCATGCTTTGCGCGAGCGCCTGCAGATTCCCGGCATGCGCGTGCTGCAATTCGGTTTTGGCAATCCCGGCGCGCACATCTACCTGCCCCATCGCTTCGAAACGAACACCGTCGTCTATACCGGTACCCACGATAATGACACCACTGTGGGCTGGTGGCGGTCAGGGGCTAACGAATTTGAGCGCGCCCAGGCCCAGGCTTACCTGGGGCCGCTGGATGACCGCGGCGTGCATTGGGCTTTTGTGCGTGCGGCCCAGTCGTCGGTGGCCGATCTCTGTGTGATTCCTCTGCAGGATGTGCTCGGCCTCGGCAGTGACGCCCGCATGAACATGCCCAGCCAGAGCCTGGGCAACTGGACCTGGCGTTACCAGCCCGGGGCCTTGAGCGGAACCCTCGCCCAGGCTCTGGCCGCCCTGGCCGAGGTAACTGACCGCGTGGTGCCCCCTCCTCCGGCCGGGAAGGTGAAGCAGGAACAGTTCTCCGCCTAGGATTTCGCATTTGTGGTGAATAGGAAATGCCGAATAGACCGAAACCTCTCATCCTCGTCATTCTCGATGGCTGGGGGTACCGCGCCGAGACCAAGGCCAACGCCATCGCGCTGGCGCGCAAGCCCACCTACGACCGCCTGCTGCGCGAGTATCCCAACACGCTCATCCACACCAGCGGGCCCTACGTGGGGCTGCCCGAGGGGCAGATGGGCAACAGCGAAGTCGGCCATCTCAACATTGGCGCCGGGCGCATTGTGCACATGGACATCACCCGCCTCGACCTGATGATCCAGAACGGCGAATTCTTCTCCGATCCCACGCTGCTGGGCGCCATGAAGCACGCGCGCAGCGGCGGGCGGCGGTTGCACCTGTTCGGCCTGGTGTCTGACGGCGGCGTGCACTCGCACCAGAATCACCTCTACGCCCTGCTGAAAATGGCCAGGCAGAATGGCGTAGACCGAGTCTTCGTGCACGCTTTTATGGATGGGCGCGACACTCTGCCCACCAGCGGCGCCGGCTACCTGGAGCGA
>DATEGM010000189.1:0-2785 GCA_035280085.1 Terriglobales bacterium | reverse complement strand
CTCCGCGCTGTTGACGCTATCCAGCGTGGAGTCAAGGGTCAAAGTAACCCGTTTTCCGACCATATTCGTGGTTGCCAACCGGTCCGATCCACCGCCTGAAGAATGGCGCCGATGCCTGGGTAAGCTTGCCATCCTTGCCCTGTTGCGGGTGAGTAACAGGCAGGGCGCTAGTTTGCCTGTGCGACAGGTAGGTTGTCAAACATAACACGCAATTGCGCGGCGAAGCGCCTGGATTCCTGCCACAGACCGCATCCTCCCGTTTTGATTCTATCGCCGCCGGAAGACCAATACGGGAAGCACTGAGGTTGGGGTGCGCCCTCCAACTGGGTAGCCTGTATTGACCTGATGCTAGTTTGAAGTTGCAGTCTGCGCGGCCATTCTCGCAAAGCTGACCAGCCGCCACTGCATCGAGGTGAAGTTAAATGTCGGCCACCGCAGCAGCACCCAGAGCAGCACAACTGGAAAAGTGTCCTACTGGAATCCACGGGCTGGACGAAATTACGGCCGGGGGATTACCGCGCGGCCGTCCTACGCTGGTATGCGGTGATGCGGGCAGCGGCAAAACGATCCTCGGCATGCAATTCCTCGTCCAGGGCATCACCCAATTTAACGAGCCGGGCGTATTCATAGCCTTCGAGGAGAACGCCCAGGATCTGGCCATCAACATGGCCTCTATGGGCGTGGATGTGGGCCAGTTGTGCGCTGAGAACAAGCTGGCCGTTGATTGGGTGCACCTCAGCCCGGCCGAAATTGAAGAAGCAGGCGAGTACGACCTGGAAGGACTTTTTATCCGCATCCAGTGCGCCGTCGAGCGGGTACATGCCCGGCGCATTGTGCTGGACAGCATTGAGGCGTTGTTTTCCACGTTGCGAGACGAAACCACCTTGCGTTCGGAACTGCAGCGGCTATTTAACTGGCTCAAGGAGCGGCAACTGACGGCGGTCGTAACCGGGGAGCGGGGAGACGGGCGGCTCACCCGCCATGGCCTGGAAGAATATGTAGCTGACTGTGTCATCAGCCTGGACCATGATGTGGTCAATCAGGTTTCCACCCGGCACGTGCGGGTGGTCAAGTATCGGGGCTCAGTGCACGGAGCTAATCAATATCCCTTCCTGATCGGCAAAAACGGATTTTCGGTGTTTCCGATTACCTCGTTGGGCCTGGAGTGTTCTGCGCCGAGCGAGCAGATCTCCAGCGGCATTCCGCGGCTGGACAGTATGCTGCGGGGTGGCGGTTTTTACCGCGGCAGCAGCATTCTGGTTTCTGGCGCGGCGGGAAGCGGCAAAACCAGCATGGCGGCGCATTTTGTGCGCGCCGCCTGCGAGCGCGGGGAGCGCGCCCTGTATTTCGGTTTCGAAGAATCGCAGGCGCAAATCCTGCGCAATATGCGCTCCATCGGCATTGACCTGGCGCCCTGGGTAGAACGTGGGCTGTTGCAGTTCCATGCCGCCCGGCCTTCCTTGTGCGGCCTGGAAACCCACTTGGCTATGATCCTGGCCGCGGTGACGGAGTTTGAACCGCGCGTGATCGTGCTTGATCCCCTGAGCGATTTCCTGGTTGTAGGCTCGCACAGCGAAGTGAAGGGGATGCTGACCCGCCTCATAGATTATCTCAAGATAAAGCAGATCACGGCGCTGTTCACCAGCCTGACCTCGGCCGAGCACGAGGGGCAGCAAAGCGAGGCGGGCATTTCATCGCTGATTGACTCTTGGCTGTTGCTGCGCAACCTGGAGCAAAGCGGAGAGCGCAACCGCGCACTTTACCTGCTCAAATCTCGCGGCATGGCGCATTCCACGCAGGTCCGCGAATTCCTGCTGACGGATGAAGGCGTGGACCTGGTGGACGTCTGCGTCAGTGCCGGCGGGGTGATGGTGGGCTCGGCGCGGCGGGAATACGAAGCCCGTCAGGTGGAAGAAGCGCTGCGGCAAAAAGAGGAGGCGGCCCGCAAGCGCTTGCAACTGGAACGGCGGCGGCGCGACATGGAAGCGCAAATCGAAAGCCTGCGCCGGCAGTTCGAAGAGGAAGAGCGGGAATTGGCTGAGTGCATGCAAAACGTGGTGGAGATTGACGAAAGGGCAACGAGCGATCGTGACGCCATGACCCGCTCCCGGGAGCAGGGTCCGGCAGGGCGCTCGGCCTGAGCAGAGGTGGAGGGAAACATGGCAGATGTGACCGGCACTGAGAGACACTCGGCGCAGCAGCAGGGCGAAAGCTGTTGGGAATTGCGGCTCTATGTGGCTGGGCAGACGCAGAAGTCGCTTTCCGCGCTTGCCAACCTGCACAAACTTTGCGATGAGCACCTGCAAGGGCGATACCGTATCGAGGTGATTGACCTGGTGAAGCAGCCGCAACTGGCGGCCGGGGATCAGATCCTGGCGGTACCCACGCTGGTGCGCAACCTGCCGCCGCCGCTGCGCAAGATCATCGGCGACCTCAGCAACACGGAGCGCGTGCTGGTGGGCCTGGATATACGCATTGCCGGGCAGAAGGAGTTATAGCTATGGCCGAGTCGGGCGGCCCGTCCTCTTGTGCCGCCGGAGAAGCGGCGCGCTTCGTTCTGCGCTTGTTCGTGGCCGGCGCTACCGAGCAATCGAAGAACGCGATCTGCAACGTGAAGAACGTATGCGAGCAGCATCTGAAAGATCGTTACGAGCTGCAGGTTATTGACGTGTTCCAGACGCCAGTGCTGGCGGTCAGCGAGAACATTGTGGCTGCGCCTACGCTGGTGCTGCCTCAGCCTTTGCGTCGTGTAATCGGCAATCTTTCCCACGAACGAGTCATGGTG
>DATEGM010000188.1:0-4479 GCA_035280085.1 Terriglobales bacterium | reverse complement strand
ATTCACTCGTCCCGTCTTTAAGCGGCTGAAAACGTCGTTGATGGACTCTAGCGGCAGCGTCTCAATGGTGGCCTTTACTTTGCCATCGGCTGCGAACGCCAGGGCTTCTTCCAGGTCCTTGCGGGTGCCGACAATCGAGCCACGTAAGGTGTACCCGTTCAGGACCATGTCAAAGATGGAGACGGGGAAATCTCCCGGAGGCAGACCGTTGAGCACGCACGTGCCGCCGCGGCGAAGCATGCCAATAGCCTGCTTGAAGGCAATGGTGGAAACCGCGGTGACCAGGACGCCGTGGGCGCCGCCGATCTGCTTTTGAATCTCGGTGGGCGGATCCTGGGTCCTGGCGTCAATGGTTATCTCCGCCCCCAGTTGGCGAGCCAGGGCCATCTTTTCCGGCCCCAGGTCAACGGCTGCCACGTGGAGTCCCATGGCTCTGGCGTACTGAATGGCAACATGACCCAGTCCACCGGCTCCCGAGATCACGACCCACTCACCCGGCCGCGTATCGGTCTGTTTCAGCCCTTTGTAAGTGGTGACCCCGGCACAGAGGATTGGGGCGGCGTCTACGAACGACAGGCTTTCGGGTATTCGTCCGAGGTAATCCGCCTCTGCAAGCGCGTATTCGGCAAAACTTCCGTTGGCGGAATAGCCGGAATTGTTTTGTTCCGGGCAGAGCGTCTCCCAACCGGAAAGACAGAACTCACAATGTCCGCAGGCGTTGTGCAGCCAGGCAATTCCTACCCGGTCGCCCACTTTCAGGTGCGTCACCCCCGGGCCTAGCGCGACTACGACCCCGGCGCCTTCGTGACCGGGCGTGAAAGGGAGGGTCGGCTTGACCGGCCAATCGCCATCGGCGGCATGCAGGTCGGTATGACAGACGCCGCTGGCAATGATCTGCACGAGGGCCTGCCCTGGACCGGGCGCGGGGACGGGAAGTTCACGGACAACCAGCGGCGCGCCGAATTCCTCGACGACGGCAGCCTTCATTGTTTTTGCAATAGCCATAAATCATTTCCTCCTCGGGTGGAATTGAAGGAGTCTATGGCAAGGGTGAACAAGCGCCTGTGACCTGCGTCACACGCGAATGTGAAGTGAATCACCGAAGCAAGGAGGAGTCTGGGGCATGCGACCCGTCCCGGCCAGAAATTCCGAGTAACCACCTGGTGAAAGGACGGTCTCTCTTTTCACGGGAACGGACCAGGTCAACGAACCGGATAAGAGTTCGGAATAAGAGCAGATGGCAATTCGCGTTCTGGAGCGTCATTTACAAGGGGTGGTGGTTCTGGAGACGAAGGCCTTCGAGGACTCGCGCGGTTTCTTCATGGAAGTATTCCGCGCGGACCAATTTGAAGCCTTGGGCTTACCCAGCGCTTTTGTACAGGACAATCACTCGCGGTCAAGCCAAGGGGTTGTCCGGGGTCTGCATTTCCAATGGAAACCGCCGATGGGCAAATTGATGCGGGCCACGTTCGGTGAAGCCTTCGCCGTGGCGGTAGACGTCCGTAAAGGTTCCCCGACACTAGGGCAGTGGTTCGGCACAGTAATATCCGCGGACAACAAAAGGCAAGTGTGGGCGCCCGCCGGGTTCGCGCGTGGCTTCTGCGTGCTCTCCGATTTTGCCGAAATCCAGTACAAGTGCACTGGAACTTACAATCCCGAGTGCGAATCAGCAATCCGCTGGGACGACCCCCTGCTTGGCATCCAATGGCCGGTCCGCAACCCGCAGCTCTCGGAAAAGGACCGCACGGCACCCGACCTGAAGGACTGGGTAAGCTCGCCTGATTCTGATTTCCTCCGGTACATGCCAAATGAGGGTTGATTTTCCATGAAGATCCTGGTTGCCGGCGGTGCAGGATATCTGGGGTGCGTACTCATCCCTAAACTGCTTGACCGAGGCTACGAAATTGATGTCGTGGACTTATTCTGGTTCGGCAACCATTTACCCACACAGGTGCGAATTGTTCACAAAGACATCTTTGACCTCTCACCAGACGACCTGAAGGGTTACGAGCAGATCATCTTTCTGGCTGGCCTGTCCAATGATCCCATGGCGGAATTCTCGCCTCGCGATAATTTCATCTTTAATGCCGCGGCTCCGGCTTATCTGGGCTACATCGCCAAAAAGTCCCGGGTGCGGCGTTTTGTGTACGCCTGCTCCTGCTCGGTCTACGGTTACAAGGAAAATGAATTGTTGGACGAGGGCCATCCCGCCGTCTGTGCCTACCCCTATGGCATTGCGAAGCTGCAGGGCGAACAGGCAGCGATGCAACTGCAGGATGATAATTTTTCCGTCATCTCTCTGCGTAAAGGGACGGTGTCGGGTTACAGCCCGCGCATGCGCCTGGACCTCATCGTGAACACCATGTTCAAAACGGCAATGCGGGATCACACCATCACGGTAAATAATCCTTCGATCTGGCGTCCCATTCTCGCCATTGAAGATGCCGCCAGCGCCTACATCCGAGCGATAGAGGCGCACCAGAACATCTCAGGCATTTTCAATATCGCCTCTGGAAACTACACGGTAGGCGAGGTGGGTGACCTGGTGCGGGATGCCATCCAACAGCATGCGGGCTTCAGGGTGAATTTAGAAATCAGGCAAATCCAGGATTTCCGCAACTATAAGGTCAACATTCAGAAAGCGGAAAACGTGCTGAGCTTCCATCCTCAGCACGATGTAAAATCCATCGTCGCCAACCTCATTGAGCACAGCACGCGATTTGACGATTGGGACAATCCTGTTTATTACAATCTGCAAGCATTTAAGGATCTGGCTGGCCTGTGCAAAGAAGAGCCGCGGCAGCAGATGGCCATGGCTTCTGACTAGCCGCCCCGAGTAGACGGCCCTAAAAATTCCCGCAGCGGTCTACGACTTGCCGATCCCCAACCCGATTTGAACCGGGGATTCCCGAAACGGGCTCAATGATCGGCGAAGCTATCCATAAAAGCCTTGCTTTCAGCGGATTGGGTTGGTCATTCTAGTGCTGGATGTTGACGCAGGGGCCCGGGGCATCTTGCCCCCCGAGGCATACCATGCGCAACATCCGATTGTTCGGCGGCACTCTGCTTTTGCTGCTGGCAAGCTGCGGTGGAGGCCCATGGGGCGGAAGCGGGGCTCGGTTCGTGAACCGAACTGGGCTGGCCGAAGTCGAATTCCAAGCGTTGGCTGAACAGAAATGGGTGCAGGCGCAGAGAGCATTGGCCACCCAGACCATTGACCTTCACGCAGCAACCCCGGGGCGAGGGCCCTCCATGGTGCCGGCCGATGGCCGCGCGCTTCAGCTTGAGCCGCGCAACGTTGTGGTGCAAAGCGAACCGGATGTTGCGGCTCAAGAAATTAATAATTTGCCCAACTGCGCCCACTGTCCTTATGAGGATCCAACCGGCCTCATTCCCTGTCGGGTGGGCTTCTGCCAGGCTTACCTGCGGAATCTATGCACCATCGTTGTGCCGGCCAGCAGGCCAGAGAACATGGGTCCTTACGAGATGGAAAACTGCATCCTGTGGGCGCTGGGCTACGACGTAAGCGGGAGGTAAGCCTTAGGGTACGGCCGGACTAACTGGCTTAGAGGAGGAACGCGTCAGCAGGATGGCGGCAACCACACCGCCGCCCACTGCTCCGCTAATTAGCAGCACTTTTGTGGTGGGAAACCCTCCCGATGCAGTGGCAGGCGGGGTTTCGGGAGCAGGCGGAGCATCAGGCGGCGTGTCCGCAGCGGCTTTCTTACGCTTGTCGAGGGTGGTCTGCTGGCCCGCCGCCAATACGCTGGTCTTCCCGCCATCCATGACATTCAGATCGCCCTCCAGCGCGGCTATCTGGACGGTGCCGTTTTCATCGAGCACGTCGTATTTTCCGTGGCCGGCGCTCGGGGCGATGTTGAGGCCTTCCGCACTCACCGGCATGCCCTCCAAAGTCGAGACCGCAACTCCGCCCTGCTGCAAGTCGACACCCTTGCCCGTATACACGGCGGAGGATCCCGGCTGCAGCACCGTCAGCGAGCCATGGCCGTTGATGCTGGCGTAGGAGCCCTGCGGTACCTCTATGTGATCACCCGGGAATAGGGCGGTGGAGTCCGCTGCAGTGTGGCCATTCAACATGATGGAACCATGAGGCATTAAGACGGCCGAAGCAGGTGTTGCCGGAGCAACTGGCGCTGGAGCGGGGTTGGCGACACCGGGCTGTGGCGGGTTATTGGCGCTGGCGAGGTCAGGGCCAGCTTCCAAATTACTCGCCTGAGCGACTGCGGGTGCGGAGGGCTGGGAAGCCACACCATCTATTGGAGCAGACTCCACAGCGGAGCGCAATTGCGGAGACGAATTCTGGCGGGAACTGAGCTTGGTTCCTCGCCGCCTTACTTCAGTGGCACGTTCCAGGGACGGCGCTGTTTCCGGCAGTCTGGTCTCTTGCGCAACTGGCCTGGCCGACATCGCGGACGACGAAAGCTGAGCCGAGCGTGCCGCCGTTGCCGGTTTGCTGAC
>DATEGM010000187.1:0-5358 GCA_035280085.1 Terriglobales bacterium | reverse complement strand
GCCCGAACCTTGGAATCATGGACCTTTCGTGGAGGCTGCGATGAAGAGACACTCTCTGTTCCAGGTTTTAACCCGGGTTTTGGAAATCGCGCCCGGTTATGTGCTTCTGTTCACGGCATTGGTGCTTGCCTCTCAACTCACGCCTGCGGCATACGGCCAGTCCTGCGCCGAATGCGCCATCGCCGAGGCGCTCCCTCCGGAACCGGTGTCAACCAGCGAATGGTCGCTCACCAAAGAGGTAAACGAGGTCAACCTCCTCTTTGTGGCCACGCACAACGGCAGGTTCATTGACGACCTCTCCCAGAACGACATCACCGTGCTCGACGATCGCAAGCCTCCGGCTGCAATTCTGGGCTTTCGCACTGAGCGGGAACTGCCCCTGCGCGTCGGGTTGGTCATTGATACCAGCAGTTCGGTTACGTCGCGGTTTCGCTTTGAGCAAAGAGGAGCCAGCGCGTTTCTGTTCGAGACCCTGCGGCGCAAAGATGACCAGGCTTTCGTCATGGGGTTCAGCAACGATCAGAAATTGGCCCAGGACTTTACCAGCAATCCGGAAGCGTTGTCGCAAGGCGTGCAGCGCCTCACTGTTGGAGGCGGAACTGCCTTGTACGATGCGGTAGCCGCGGGTTGCGAAAAGTTGCTGGCACAACCCGAACAGAACATGGTGGCTCGCGTGCTGGTAATCCTTTCAGACGGCCAAAACAACGCCGGCAAAACCGACCTCAATGCTGCCATCGCCATTGCCCAGCAGGCGCAGGTGGCAATTTACACCGTCAGTACGAATTATCGTTACACAATCGATTTCAATCAGGAAGATTGGGACGCCAAGAACGGGAACGACAACCTGCGCAAACTGGCCGAGCAGACCGGCGGACGGCTGGTGACTCCGCCCGACGCGAAATCAGTTGGCAAGGCATTCGCAAAAGTTGCCGAAGAATTGCGCAGCCGCTACGCGATTGCCTATCGGCCCGCTGACTTCACCGCCGACGGCCACTACCGAAAGATATCCATCGCTGCCCACCGGCCCGGAGAGAAACTGCAGATCCGCACGCGCAAGGGTTATTACGCCAAACTGGTTAGCTTTCCCAATCTCATTGCGCAAAACTAGCAGCTGAGCCAAGGGCGTATTCAGGGTGGCAAACGGTCGACACAGCAGAACCGTGAATGAAGTATCAGCTTCAGGAAGCTTGCGCCGGTCGTGATTGCCGGCGCGGATTTTTGTGCTCTCAGAAGCTATCTCGGGTTCGAAAGGCCGCGGCTTCAGCCACGCTGTTCAGCAAAAATTCACCCTCGGAGCGGAATACTCTTCGTAATGCAGCAACGGTGGAACATACACCATCAGCCGCGTAGCGGCGGGATAGTAAAGCCCAGCTCGGGAAGAGTTTGTGTGAGAACTCAGAAATCTAAGGGGCGATTTTGTCCCGCGGAGCCCAGTGAAATTCTGGATATTAGACCCTGTGGCAAATCGCCTCACTCCAGCCCCTTCAGGGGCGAAATAGTAAAGCCCAGGACGGCAGTCCTGGGTAGGCAGCAAGAAGCCCGATCGAGTCCCGGAGGGACGGCACGAACAAATGTATGCCGGACTATCGGTGCTGACAGCGAAAGTGGAGCAAAAATCGCACATCCGCGTAGCGGCGGAATAGTAAAGCCCAGCACGGGAAGTGCTGGGTCGGCCGAACGGGAACAACACGAGTCCGCTTTAGCGGACGTCATCCGCACCGTCTAGTCGCAGGTCCCCGCCTTTCCTGCCACCGATGCAATCCATTCCCGCAATAACTTGACTCCTTCTTCGTGCACCACGTCGCGGCTCAGCGGGGGCATCGATACTTTCGGGGCCGTGGACTCCAGGCGGTAGATGATGATGGATTGCTCTGGCCGTCCCGGTATCAGGTCGTAACGCAGCGCGCCGACCTGCCCGGCAGAATTGGGCGACTTGCACAGCCCTAGTTGCGCGATCCCATTCTGCGTGACGCGGAAGTCGACGCCCGTGTATCCGGCCTGTCCGCCGGGCTCGTGGCAATGCGCGCAGTTGCTATCGAGGTAGGCTCGGGCCCGCTGCTCCAGAGAGTTGCTCGCGTCATCCCATCGCGCCCCCGTGGGGCGGCTCTCCGCGCGCGGCACGCCCTGTAAGTATCCAATCCGAGCCCAATGCGAGAGCTGGTTTTCCTGTCCTTCCTCATACGTATAGTCCTTGTTCAGATTGCGCGCTTTGGGACCAAGGGGCAGCATCACCTTGTTGTTGTCGTGGCACTCGTGACATTCATTCGCATTCGGGATGACGTAGGTGAACTCACGGCGCCTGCCGGTTTTGTCTGTATATTTCACCGCTACCGGGTCGGGCACCATCTGCAGCGTGGCCTCATCCTGCTGCTCATCCCAGATGTAGGGCAGGCCCACCCAGCCGTTTCTGGCGTGCACCAGCAGTCGAGTCTCAATCAACTTGTCTGAACTTTGGCGATCAATCGGAAAAGCAAACGTTTTGGCCAGCACTGTGCCCACCGGGAACTCAAAGGGGCCATCTTCGCGATATTCTGCCGATGTCCCCGGTGGCATCCATACGAAACGGTACTTGTTGGCGTAATCCGAAAACAATGGGGTGTTCAGGTCGTACGGAACCACGCCTTTATTCGGCTGCAGAGCCGGTGCTGTTGAGACAAAGAGCCGCCATTGGGAAAGCTTTTGCGGGAACGGACCCTCAATGTAGCTCCTGACCGGACCGCGCGAGCACCCCCAGAGAGCGATTAGACTCGACGCGCTGAGAGCAAAGATGACTGTGCTGAACCGAGGAAAGCAAACTAACGGCCGCATTACTTCCCCGTCGCAGAAGCCGTTTGTGCAACCTGCGGGATAGACACGGCTTGCAGGGCGGGCAACGCGCAGGAATATTGCTTTACATCCCGCACCGGATGCCGCATCTTGCCCGCAACATCGAAGTTCAGGAAGGTAGCCTCCCCGTTTCGCTGCAGGCAGATATTCCCGGCATTCCTCCACTCGCGTCCCCATCCCGGGTCCACCACGCCATCGTAGAGAATGTCGGGGAGTTTACCGCCCAGAGCCGTTGCCAGGGCCGCCACCCCGGCAATGCGTTTATCGGGGGAGCGCCCGCCCCCGGCAATGTCGTTATCATGCAGAAAGACGTTCTGCACAAAAGGGTCGTAACGCTTGTCCTCAGGCGCGAATATCTGCTGGGTAATTTCCGACGAGGAAGTCTCGCGCAGCGCCGCTTCGTCCACCGCGGTCTTATAGTGAACGATGTACACATTCACCGTGTTATTGTCGCGAATTGTGTTCTTAAAGGCTTCTACATCCCTTATTCCCAGCACATACATTCCGGTGCCGGTCGGAAGTGAGTAAATCGGTCCCAGGCTCTTGGGCGCAAAGTTAGGCGTGTTGTTCTCTACTAGCTGATTATTGAACACGCGCACATGGCGCCCACCCTGGCGCGGAAGGTTGGGCAGGTTGAATACTCCCATGCCGCCCGTGTTCTTGGTGGCGACGTTTTCGTAGGCGTCAACGTTCTCCGAGTTTTCAATTTCAAAGCCGTCCACATTGAACTCGGAGCGGTTGCGGCGGATCACCACATTCTGTGACTGACCGACGTAAATTCCGGCGTCAGCCGCGCCGCGCGCCACCGAATCCTCCACCAGCAGGTTCTTGCACTCTACCGGATAGATACCGTACGGGCCGTTGCTGGAATTCGGGCCGCGTGTCCACTCCGTTCGCACCCGCCTCACAATGATGTTGGTGCCGCCTTGAATGGTGAGCGCGTCTCCTGCGGTATCCTCGATCCCGACGCGTTCAATGGTGAAGTCATTGGCCTTCACTAGCACGCCCTGGCTGCCGCTCTTCTGTCCGGCAAAGGAAAGGACCGTCTTGTCCATCCCTTGGCCGCGCAGGCTGACTCCGTTCACGGTGAGCGAAAGGGTGCGGTCGAAGTGGAACTTGCCCGCAGGCAGGTCAATCACGTCGCCGGGCTTGGCCGCGATGAGTCGCTCTTGCAGGGTCTTCTGGAAATCTTCCGGCTTGGCAGTTTTGCCACACCCGGCCAGCATTATTCCGGCAACGACAATCCAAACAGCGCGCCAAATTCTGGTCGGTTTCATCCGGAGTCTCCTTCTAGTGGGTGAAAGCGGCAGTCATTCTATACCGGGCTCAGGCCAGAGTCACCGCAGGCGCCGATTTCAAAGGAGAGAAGATGGAGGCGCGGGCCGGAATCGAACCGGCGATAGAGGTTTTGCAGACCTCGGCCTTACCACTTGGCTACCGCGCCACGGAAAAAACCCCCGCTCAAGGCGAGGGTTGGCAACTCTGGAGCGGGAGACGGGATTTGAACCCGCGACTTCGACCTTGGCAAGGTCGCACTCTACCGCTGAGTTACTCCCGCTCGGCAGCTTCGATTATAAATGAGAGCAAAACCAGGGGCAATTGCGGGAAAACCACTTCAGCGCCGCGGATTTATTCGGATAAACGCGGATTACCGCTGAAATTAAAAGCTTCCCATCCCGCTATCGCCGCCCCTCGCGCTCCCACTGCTCCGTAATCTTGGCCGTGATTTCGTTACGCGCGTCCCATAATTCCTTGTAGAAAGCATGCTCCTGGCGCTGGTGCAGCACTTCCACCGGCGTACCCATGGTGCCTACCACGCCCCCGCCAATGATGCGTTGGGCTAATTTCAGGTGATGAAAGCGGAAAATCTGCACCTTTTCGTCAAAATCCAGCAGGCTTTCGGCTACATCGTGCAGGCCAAAGTGTTTCTGATGATGGCGATACATCTCATCCACAGTCACGCCCGCACTCTGCAATTGGGCATCAAAAGCGCGTCCCAGCCGCGGGCCAACATGCAGAAGGGCGAGAAACCCGGGGGAATCCAGGCCACTGCCGTGCCCCAGCCCGGCGCGAATCAGGTGATAGTCGTAAGGAGTAATCGTTTCAAGCACATGGAGCAGGCTGATGGGATAGTCAATCTCCATATTGGCGCGCCGGATCAGGCGGGAGCAGTTGGCCAAGTCGCACTGCTCCAGGTGCCCCAGGGCGCGCTCCAGTTCCCAGGCCGCGCCCTTCAGCAACAGCTCGGAAGCCTGGTGCACCACCTGAAAGGTCAGTTCGTCTTTGTGCAGCATCTCTTCCGGCGGCTTCTGCAGGGCCAGCAGCTCGTCGGTGTGCAGGTAACGCTCGTAGTCGGAAGCGGCAGTACCCGGAAGAATCGGTGTGCGAAAATCGTCCATGGCGTTCATTGTAGTAGTTGGTAGCGGGTAGCTGGTAGTTGGGAACAGGAGTCAGGAGAGCAAAGCAGAGGTTTCAAGGTTTCGCACGTTTCAAGGTTTCTTTAACGGCTACGGTTTCAAGGTTTCTTAACCA
>DATEGM010000186.1:0-3517 GCA_035280085.1 Terriglobales bacterium | reverse complement strand
GGGCTGGGCCAGCAGAGGATTTGGGAAAGAGAATTTCGGCGTTGAGCCGGGAGGCTGAAATGAAGCAGCGTCTAACTATTTGCATGATGGCAGTGCTGGCAGCGGCCCTGATGATTCCGGCCGCCTGGTCGCAGAGCATGGCGACGGTAAAAGGCAAGTGCATGGATGCTCAGGGCAAGCCAATCGCCGGAGCGACGGTGGAATACGCCAACCAGGACAGCGGCCAGAAGTACAGCCTAAAGACCAACAAAAAGGGCGAATTCTTCTCCCTGGGTGTTGCCCCGGGCAAGTACAAGATTACGCTGATCCAGAACGGGCAGGTTCTGTTCTACTTCAACGGCGTGCAGGTGCAGCTGGGCTCGGACGAAAACATCACCAACTTCGACCTGCAGAAAGAGCAGGCGGCGGCTAAACAGCGGGCCGAAACACAGATGACCCCTGAGCAAAAGGCGCAGCAGGAAAAGGTCCAGAAGGAAAACGCCACCATCAAAACGTTGAACGAAAAGCTGGCGGCGGCTTCGGCGGCGGAGCAGGCGGGCAACTACGACCAGGCGGTCTCGGTGCTGAAAGAGGCGACCACCATTGATCCCAACCGCGACCTGCTGTGGTTCAAGCTGGGTGACGCATTGCGCGGGGCTGCCACCAAACAGACCGATGCCACGCAAAAAACCCAGATGTACACCGACTCGATTGCCGCCTACCAGAAGGCGCTGACCATCAAGCCTAACGACGGCGCCTATCTCAACAACCTGGGCGACGTGCAGGCCAAGGCGGGCAAGACCGATGACGCCATCAAGACTTTTACCCAGGCTGCGCAATCCGATCCCACCCATGCCGCCCAGTACTACTTCAACCTGGGCGCGGTGCTGACGAATAGCGGCAAGGTGGATGATGCGGTGCAGGCGTTCGACAAGGCCATAGCCGCCGACCCCACCAAAGCTGACGCCTACTACTGGAAAGGCGTGAACCTGCTGGGCAAGGCGACCACCGACAAGACCGGCAAGATGACCGCCCCTGAGGGAACCGCGGAAGCCTTTAACAAGTACCTGGAACTATCGCCGCAGGGCACCTACGCCGATGCGGCCAAGCAGATGCTGGCCAGCATTGGAGCATCAGTAGAGACCAGCTTCGGGAAATCCAAGAAGAAGACAACGTCAAAGCGGCAATAGTTCTGCCGCGACAGCCAACCAGGGCGGCGTTCGCGCCGCCCTTTGTTTTTGAGTGGCGCTCCAGCGTTCATGCACCATCGTGCAGGGCAAATGCGCCCTTCGCCATAGCCCATAGTGCGGCCTTTCAGGTACATTGATTTCTTCCCCCTATACTGTGTCGCGCCACCGCAAAATGCGACGGCGTGTCTCCCGGAGGACATCATCGCCAGCCCAGCTCAAGCTCCTGATCCCGCTGCTCAGCATTCGGCTGCTTCGGTTGCGGCTACCAATAGCCTTCTGGCGAACATGCTGAAGGTTTCCGATAAGGTGAGCGACCTCATCTTTTCGCCCGGCCGTCCGCCGCAGGTGGAACTCAACGGCCAGCTCACTCCGGTAGACCATCTGCCGCCGCTCACTCCCGACGATACGCGGCGCATCGCCGGCGATCTGATCGGCAATAACAAGCAGGCTGTGACCAAGCTGCGCGAACAGGGAGCCTGCGACGTTTCCTACAGTCTGCCGGGTTCCGGCCGCTTCCGGGTCAACATTTTCATTCAACGCGGCACCTGCGCCATTGTGATGCGGGTGATTCCCAACACCATTCCCGACTTCAACGCCCTGCACCTGCCGGCGCAGCTGGCGGAAATTGTTAACCTGAAAAACGGGATCGTGCTGATCACTGGGCCTACCGGCTCCGGCAAGTCTTCCACCATGGCGGCGATTGTGGGCAGGGTGAACCAGGAGCGCGCCTATCACATCATCACCATCGAAGACCCCATCGAGTTTCTGCACACGCACCAGCGTTCCACCATCCACCAGCGGGAACTGCACAGCGATACTCCCAGCTTCGCGCTGGCCCTGCGCGCCGCCCTGCGGCAGGCGCCGAAGGTGATCCTGGTGGGTGAAATGCGCGACCGGGAAACCATCGAGATCGCGCTGGAGGCGGCCGAAACCGGCCACCTGGTGCTCTCAACTCTGCACACCATTGACGCTTCCAAGACGGTGGAACGCATCATCGGAGTTTTCCCGCAGTCGGAGCAGCAGGGCATTCGCAACCGTCTGGCGCGGTCGTTCCGCTACATCATTTCGCAGCGCCTGCTGCCGCGCAAAGATGGCGGGGGGCGCGTGGCGGTCATCGAGGTTCTGACCTCCACCCTGCGCACCCGCGAGTACGTGGAAAAGGGCGAGCGCGATGGTAAAACGCTGCTGGACGCCATGCGCACCGGCAGCCAGGACGGCATGCAGCACTTCGATGGCGAAATTGAGAAACTGATCCGAGCCGGACTCATTGATATGGAAACCGGCCTCTCCTACGCTACCAACGCGGGTAACCTTCGCCTGGAGTTGTCCGATTTGGCTGGACCTCCGCCCCCGGAGGCGCAACCCGAACCGCCCAAGCCGGAGCCGGCGGCCGAAACCGAACTCGAAATCGAGCGCTGAAAGCCTGAATTCACCACCGAGACACAGAGGCACAAAGGGAATCGGGATCCTTTTCCGGAGTTCCCCAGCAACGGCCCGGGCTTGGCGTCCGGGATGGCGGGTAAAGGCTAATTTCCCAGCTTCTCGCGCAGACGCTGGTAGGTGGTCTCCAGCGCCTCGGGCAGCACGCGGGTTTCGGCGGTGGTGGTCATAAAGTTAGTGTCGGCGGACCAGCGGGGAAGCAGGTGCATGTGGATGTGGCCGGCCACTCCTGCCCCGGCCGCCTGGCCGATGTTCATCCCCAGGTTGAGGCCGTCGGGCCGGTACACCTGGCGCAGGATGTTCTCCATCCGTTGCGAAATATCCATCATCTCGTGGGTCGCATCCCGATCTAGTTTCTGCAGCTCGTCGAGGTGCTCATAGGGGACAATCATCACGTGCCCGGAGGTGTAAGGAAAGGCATTGAGGATCACGTAACACAAGGAGCCGCGGTAAACGATACCTGCCTTCGCATCCGCCAGCTTGGGAGCTTCGCAGAAAATGCAGCCTGCGGGCTTGCCCGCGCCGCTCACGTAGGCATAGCGCCACGGCGTCCACAGATAATCCATGCCGCCGAGAGTAGCAGAAGGAGCCGAGTTTTCCGAGTCAACCCGCACGCGCTCGCCATAAATGCTCTTGCACATGCGCTGGGGCAGTTCCGGCAAACCGAAATTTTTTTCGGCTGGTTTGACACTTTTTGCGAGCGGTTGCTATAGTCGAAGGGTTCCGTAGAGACGCGGGTTTCCGTTAGATGATCCGCCGGCTGAAAGTAGTGTTCAGCGCAGTGCAGGACGGGTCAACCACACCGAGATACAAGCCAGCAGTTCATCTGCCTAGCTCGTTCACCCCGCGGCTTTCGGGTGCACCGGTATCCTTATGGCGCTCGAAGACACAGTTACCAGCAACCTGCA
>DATEGM010000185.1:0-6906 GCA_035280085.1 Terriglobales bacterium | reverse complement strand
GTGAACTGGAAGCCCGGCGACGACGTCATTATCAGCGGCAGCGTCTCCAACGACGAAGCCAAGAAGAAGTATCCCGGTGGCTGGAAGTCGCCCAAGCCTTACCTGCGCATCGTTCCCCAACCCAAGTAGCCTGTCCAGGTGCCCACCCTTTGCATTTGTGCAAGGGGTGGGACATCTTTCTGTTTCATTTCTGGGATCTATTTGCACCACGCAGGAAGCGGATCGGGTGGCCCACTCAAGCCCGGTTTTGGCTTGAGTGGGAACGTCACCCGAACAACGAACATCGCGTTGTGTGGGCCACTCACTACTCCCGCCGCGAAATCAAAACGGAGTGCGGCGAAGGCGGCATGGGATAACACTCATGTGCGCCGAAGCCCGCATTGCTCATCATGTTTTCCAGTTCGGCGCGGGTATACGCGTCTCCTGCGGGAGTTTCCGCCAGCATGATCAACGCGAAGGTTGCGGGCATGGGCGGGCTGACTCTGTCTTCGTTCGGCACGAATTCCAGGATGGCAACGCGGCCTCCGGGGACTAACGCGCCATGCAATTTCCGCAGCAGCTTCTCGTTCGTGGCCACATCAAAGTGGTGAAGAAAGTTCGGAATCAGCACCAGATCGTATCCTGAGCCGATGTCCACGTCGAAGATGCTGCCCGGCAGCGTTACATAACGGTCGGCCACTCCGAACTTTTCCGCATTTTCGCGCGCCACCTGCAGCACGTTCTTCCAGTCCACCGCGTTGACCTCGGCATTGGGATTGGCTCGCAGCACGGCAATCCCGAACAAGCCGTGTCCGGCCGCAATGTCCAGCACCTTCAACCGGCGCCTCTCCCCGCCGATGACTAACTTGGCCAATTCCTGCGACGCCATCATCATCATGGGAGCCATGGAGCGCGCGAAATCAATCCAGACAGGGGAGTCTGCCTCGACTGCCACCCGGTCAGTGGCGCCGCCGTACCGTACTGCGTCGGATAACGAAAGAAAATGCTTGCGCAGTGATTCGTTGAGCAAAAAACGCGTGCACGTCCCCATGTAAGCGGGCGACTTGCGGTCCAGAAACATCGCGCTGTCCTCGCTCAGTCGGTATTCCTGGCCAGACTTCGTGAGGAAGCCCTGGACCACAAGGAAGTCGCAAAGGATGCGGGCGCCACGTTCTGCAACCCCGCACTCCCTTGCCATAGCGGTGGGCGTATTGTGGCCGGCGCCAATTGCCGTGAAGATGTCGAGTTCTATGGCGCTCCGAATCGCTTCGGTCAGTTGATAACCATTAAGTGCTTGAAAAAGGCGGAATGGAGAGGCCTGCGGATGCTGCTCTGCTGCGACAGGAGTCATCGCAGAATTATACGCAAAGCTTCGCAGTTTCAGGGTTCCCGCTTCTCGAAGTTCCCTTCGTTCGCGGGCCCCGGAACCGGGTTCACAAGCTCCGCCGAAGGAAGCTTTGGAATCTGCGAAACCTTGAAGCCTGGCCGCCAATCTTGTTTCGCTGACACAACACTTCTGAAGGCCAAGTCGCGTATTTTCAGCCCTTCATCTTGGGCCGCACGCAGGCGTCAATGGTCTTGCTCGGATCCACGGCTTCGTCGTCAACCTGCTCGTGGGTTATCTTTCCGGACTTATCAATCAGGAAGGTGGCGCGGCGCGCCGACTCCATGGGAACGCCCTTGATGTCGAAAGTGTCGCTCAGACCATACTCGCGGGTTACCTTGCCGCCCCAGTCCCCCAGCAGAGGAAAGGTCACGCCGGCTTGCTGTGCAAAGGCAAAGTTGGAGAAGGGGCTGTCCATGCTGACACCCAGAACCTGGGTGTTGGCGCCTTCCAGCTTGCTTAAATTCGCCTGGAAGGCCTTCATCTCACGGGTTCAACCACCGGTAAAGGCAAAAACGTAAAAAGCCAGTACCACGTCCTTCTTACCGCGATAGTCGCTGAGCGAAACCTTCTTCAGATCGTGCCCGTCGAAGGCCAGCAGCGTGAAATTGGGAGCCGTGTCGCCCACTTTCAATTTCATCGGCGGCTCGGTTTTGGCAGAACTTTTCTTATCGGCCGCCCAAGCGCTCTGCGAAAGCATCGGCGCCCCCAGGCTGCAGCACAATAAAAGCATCAACGCTGTCCTTAACAGCTTGTTGCGCATAGGGTTCCTCTCTGCAATGTGGGCTCTAAGCCTATTCCCAAAAGGGGACGCGGTCAATCTTATCGCCGACCACTTGCCTGCCGGGACGGTTGCCAGTAAAGTCGCGGCAGCGCAACAATTAGAAGTGCATGGCCGCTCCTGGTTACGGCTTTTTTCTTTAGGACCGGGCGCCTGAGGGGCTGCCCTGTCTGTGGCCGGAAACTTTGCGGTTGCCCAATCGCGTGAACCCGAACACGATCAACGAAGTCTTCTATACCGCGGTCGAGCGCAATTTTGACCGCGTGATGATGCACAAGCAATCCGCCAAGTGGGTTCCCATTTCCTCTCATGAGCTCTACCACGACGTCGTAGGGGTGGCCCGCTCCCTGGAAAAGTGGGACATCCACAAGGGCGACCGCGTAGCCATTCTCAGCGAGAACCGGCGGGAGTGGGCGGTAGCGGACTTTGCCACTCAGGCGCTGGGCGGAGTTGTGGTGCCCATCTACGGCACCCTGACTGCGGAGCAGACCGCCTACATCCTCAGAGATTCCGGCGCGCGAGTGATTTTCCTGTCCACCGTGGCGCAGTTGCAGAAGTTTCTAGCCGCCAAGGACCAGACCCGGGTCGAGAAGGCGGTCATCATGGATGACGCGAGCACGGCTGAGGCCATTCCCATGCACCGCCTGTTGCAGGGCGGCCCCGCCGGACGCGACTCCGAATTCGACGCCCGCGCCCACGGCATAGGGCCTTCCGACCTGGCCACCATCATTTACACTTCCGGGACCACCGGCGTTCCCAAGGGCGCCATGCTCACGCACGGCAACCTGGCCTCGAACCTGGCCGCCGCCCTGCAGCAGCTTCCCATGGCCGAGGGCGATCTCGGCATCTCCTTTCTCCCCCTGGCGCACGTAACCGCCCGCCACGTGGATTACGCCTGGTTTTACCAGGGCGTCACCATCGCATACTGCCCTTTTATTGAGCAGCTTCCGGCTGCTCTGCAGGAGGTACGCCCCACCATCTTTGTCGGCGTTCCGCGGGTGTACGAAAAAATGTATGCCCAGGTCCAGCTCAAGGTGCAAAGCGGCCTCAGGCGCGCGCTTTACAACTGGGCGATAAAAGTGGGACATGCTCACCGCGGGGAAACCCTGGAGCAAAAGCGCCCCACTTCCCTTTCCTGGCGGCTGGCCGACAAGCTTGTGTTTTCCAAGGTGCGTAACGGCATGGGCGGCAGGGTACGCATCCTTTTCTCCGGGGGCGCACCTCTGGCTCGGCAAATGGGTGAGTGGTTCGCCGACATCGGCATCCGCATTGATGAAGGTTACGGCTTGACCGAAACTTCCCCGGTTATCGCCGTCAACACTCCCGCCCACCACAAGCTGGGGACGGTTGGGGTCCCGCTATCCAATCTTGAGGTGAAAATCGCCGACGACGGCGAAATCCTGGTGCGCGGTCCCTCCGTGTTCCAGGGCTATTGGAACTTGCCCGAGCAGACCAGCCAGGCGCTCGAGAATGGCTGGTTTCACACCGGCGATATCGGCAATCTCGACAGCGAAGGATTCCTCAGCGTCACCGACCGCAAGAAGGACCTGCTCAAGACCTCAGGTGGCAAGTTCATCACGCCGCAGCCTATTGAGAAAGCCTTGCAGATGAGTCCCTGGGTGGCTGAGGCCGTGGTCCTGGGCGACCGCCGCAAGTTCCCCGCCGCCATCATAGCGCCCGACTTCCGCATGCTGGAGCCCTGGGGCCGCAATAACGGCGTGCGCTTTGCCTCGCGCCAGGAACTGGTGGCCGATGCGGCCGTGCTCGGACTGTATGAAGGCGTGGTTGCGGAGATCAATCAGAAGCTGGCCCGCTACGAGCAGCTCAAGAAATTTCTGCTGATTGCGGAAGAGTTTTCCATTGCCAACGGCCTGCTCACCGCCAGCATGAAGCTGCGCCGCCGCCAGGTGGAAGAGCGCTATCGCGAGCAGATTGACGCGCTCTATGCCGAGCCCATGCCGGAGGCTCCGGTACAGACCTGAGCTCTTGCCTGCTCTCTTCATCAGAGTCAACCAGAAGACCTGGCCGGGTGCGCTCGTGGGCAGCTTTGCTACAATGCCCGCCATGGTGGATACATTTCTGGTGCCAGAAGCAACCACGGTGACAGCCAAGGGAGACGGCCCAGTGGTTGAGGTGAGCGCGGCAGCTAACCGCGTTTTTCTCCTGCAGCTGAACATCACCCGCATCCTGGAGCAGCAGGCGCTCGACGTAAGCATTTTCGGCTCAGCTGACGGGAATACCTGGGGACAGAAAGCTCTCATTTCTTTTCCGCAGAAGTTCTACCGCGGCGAACACCCGCTGTTGCTCGATCTGGAGCAACACCCGGAGGTCCTCTTTGTAAGAGCTCATTGGGAAGTGAACCGCTGGGGCCGCGGTCCGGAAACACCCATGTTCCAGTTTCAAGTGCGCCTGCGGGAAGTTCCGCCGGAAATGCTGAAGGAAGTGGCCAGCGGCAGCTATTCGCGTGCCTAACTAACGCGCCACAGCGGCGGCCGCCAGCGGCCGTATCTTCTCCAGGTCAGAGCGCACGCGCGCGGCGTCGGGACCATCGGGGAAATGGCTGACGTACTGCTCCAGCTCTGTCACCGCAGCACCGTAGGTGCGCAATCCGATATAGGCGTATCCCTTCAGCAGGTGAAGCTCCGGGTGAGCGCCGACGTCATTCAGGGCCAGCGCCTTATCTGATTGCTGCAGCGCCTGCTGGAACCTGTCTAACTGCAGCAAGGCTTTGCTGGATTCGAAGTATCCCTGCCAGGCGTTGGGCAAGAGCAATTCCGCCCGCTGCAGAGAGCGCAAGGCATCTTCAAATTTTTTCTGGCAATTAAGAGCGGCGCCCATCACCAGGTAGGCCGTACCGTAATTAGGGTCGTTCTGGATGGCATGATTAGCGTCCGCCGCCGCTTCAGCATATTTATCTTGTTGCATTTCGAGAATCGCGCGCATGGTCAACGCCTGGGCGTATTCGGGATACGAGGCCAGCGCCTTGGAGACATAGTTTTTGGCCTCATCAAGTTTGCGCTTGTCCATCGCTTCGTGGGCTTTGGCCAGAAATGACGCTGCTTTTTCAGGCACACGCAACTGCTGCACGGAAACTGTGGGAGCGTTGTCTTCGCGACCCTGGGCGGCGGAATTCGGCATGCGCAGGTTGACCCATGTTTGGCCATCACCGACCTGCACCTCGGTGTTGGCTTCAAGCACCCCTGATTCGGCTCGCACTTCATAGTCTCCGGTAGACAGGCCAGCCACAGTAAAGCTGCCATCTTGAGAGGTGTACTCCGTCACCATGCGCTGCCCCGCGGCCTGGGAGCTGACCTCAACCCGTGCATTGGCCACCGGTTTGTCGTCCAATGTGCGAACCGACCCCATGATCATGCCCGTAGCGCTCCCTTGCTTCATGTCAGGACCCTTTTGCGGGAAAGCCCCCGGCAATTGAGTGCCACTCGCAAGGCCTGGATCCTGCACGCTTCCGATTTGCGCCCAACAGGGCGCGAAGGCAAAAATGACAACAAAAGTCGCGAGGGAAAATTTATCCCGTAAGAAGAACATCCCAACCTCTCCTACGAAGGCAAAGTTTTTGAGGGCTTCCAGACTTAGGCAGGGGACCTGAAGACCTTGGAACTACCGCTCTTGAGCACTGGCGTTCACGTGCGCTATTGACTCAGATGGCAGCCACAAGCGACAGTTGTCTCAGGCGGCAGCAGAGCTGCACAAAAAATTGTTCTTAGGCGAGCAACTCGCGGCCGGAATTCACTTGCAAAATTTGAGCACATCCGCGTCAGCGGTCACGGTGCGGCCGGCTAAAAATCTGGCCGGCAGCCTGCGCCTTCCCGGTGACAAATCCATTTCTCACCGCTATGCGTTGCTGGGCGCGCTGGCCGAAGGTGTGACCGAACTGGAGAATTATTCCAGCGGAGCCGATTGTGGCAGTACCTTGGCCTGCCTGCGCGCGCTGGGATGCGCGATCAAGCGCCATGAGGGAAACGTCTGCGTGCAAGGCATGGGGCCTGCGCTGGCGCCGCCGAAGCAGGAGCTGGATTGCGGCAACTCCGGTTCCACCATGCGCATGCTGGCCGGCATTTTGGCGGGACAGAATTTCGCCAGCGTGCTGGTGGGTGATGAATCCCTTTCCCGCCGCCCCATGCAGCGCATCGTGACTCCCCTGGAGAAGATGGGCTCCGCGATCACGGCGGACGAGGGCTGCCGCCCGCCTTTGCGCATCAGGGGAGCACGGCTTCATGCCATCGAATACCAGATGCCGGTCGCCAGCGCCCAGGTGAAATCCTGTCTCCTCTTTGCCGGCCTGCTGGCAGAAGGTGAAACTGTAGTGGAGGAACCGGTGCGCACCCGCGACCACGGCGAACTGGCCCTGCAGGCTTTCGGAGCGCGCGTGAGCCGGAGCGGAAACCGCTGCTCGATCATGGGCGGCCAGAAGCTGCACGCCATCCGCGCCACGATCCCCGGCGACATATCCAGTGCCGCGTTTTTTCTTTGTGCGGCCGCAATTTTTCCCGATTCCAATCTGGTAATCGACGAACTGCTGCTGAATCCCACCCGTGCCGCCATTCTGGATGTGCTCATCGCCATGGGAGTGCGGGTCACGGTGCTCAAAATCGAGGAACACCATGGCGAGCTGACGGGCACGGTGCAGGTCCGGCATGGAGGGCCCCTGCACGGCACTCGTATCGCGGGGGCAAAGGCGGCGGCGATGATTGACGAATTGCCGGTGCTCGCCGCCATTGCTCCCTATACCGAGGAGGGAATA
>DATEGM010000184.1:0-7280 GCA_035280085.1 Terriglobales bacterium | reverse complement strand
TTTTACGTCAGCGACATTGCGCGCCCGCCGCAGTTGACGGCCGAGGAAATCACCAAGCTCGAGCAGGCCCGCGCCAAGTATCACGACGAGTGGATCTCCGGCGGTGCGGTCAAATTCTTTCTCGACGGCGTGATCGAATCGCACACCGCCGCCATGCTGCAACCCTACGCCGACGATCCCAGCCAGAGCGGCAAACTGTTCTGGGACCCGGACAAATACAAGCAGGCCGTTGCCGAGCTAAACGGACGCGGCTTCCAGGTTTTTACCCACGCGATCGGCGACCGCGCCGTGCGGCTCGCGCTCGATTCCTATCAGGCCTCCTACCAGGCCAATAAAGGTAAAGACCTGCGCGATCGCGTGGAGCACATCGAAACCATAAGCGCCGCCGACATCCCGCGCTTCGGCCGACTGGGCGTCATTGCCAGCATGCAGCCCTTGCACTCTTATCCCGACGCCGACACGCTGAAGGTTTGGTCGCCCAACATCGGTCCCGAGCGCACCACCCGCGCCTGGGTGTGGCACAGCATTCTCGCCTCCGGCGGACGCCTAGCCTTCGGCAGCGACTGGCCGGTGGTCACGCTCAGACCCTGGCCCGGCGTACAAACCGCGCTCACCCGCCAGACCGCCGAGGGCAAGCCCGCCGGCGGCTTCGTTCCCAACGAGCGCATCACCCTGCCGCAAACCATCGAAGCGTATACTTTGGGCGCTGCTTACGCCGGCCATCGCGAAAAAACCGAAGGCTCACTGCAGCCGGGCAAGGTTGCCGACTTGATCATCCTTAACCAGAATCTGTTCAAAATCCCCGCCAACCAGGCGAACAAAACGCAGGTGCTGCTCACCATGGTCGGCGGCAAAGTCGTGTACCAGGCGGCTGATTTCTCAAACAGGGCGGCAAAATGATGCGATTTTCTCGATGCGTGAGCCTCGCGCTTCTGCTCGTCGCGGCCTTATCATTTTCCGCGTGCTCCAAAAAACAGCCCACCCTCAACCTGCTGGTCTGGGAAGGCTACGCCGACCCCTCTTACGTCCACGACTTTGAGCAGCAATACCACTGCAAGGTTTCTGCCTCCTACATGGGCTCCGACGACGAACTGGTGGCCAAACTGCGTGGCGGCAGCGCCAGCACCTACGATGTAATTTCGCCCTCCAGCGATGTGGCCACCATGCTCTCGACCACCGGCCTGGCTGCGCCCCTCGACCTTTCCCGCATCCCCAGCTACGCGCAACTTTCGCCGCAACTCACCTCCATGCCGCTGGTCAGAGCCAACGGAAACGTCTACGGCGTGCCCTTCACCTGGGGCCCGAACCCGCTGCTCTATGACACCACCGCCTTCAAGCAGCCGCCGGAAAGCTGGAGCGTGTTTTGGGATCCCAAACTCCGCAACAAGCTCTCGGTCTGGGACGATCTCTCCACTGTTTACATGGCGGCCCAGGTCCTGGGCTATGACAAGCCCGACCCCAGCCATCTCTACAACCTGAGCGACCAGGAACTGGATGCGGTAAAAGCCAAGCTGCTCGCGCTCAAGCCCAATATCCGCAAAATCTGGTCCACCGGCGGCGAGCTCACCAACCTGTTTCAAAATCACGAAGTCGTTGCTGCCATGGGCTGGCCGCTCATGACCAACCAGCTGCGCAAGCTGAATTTCCCCATCGGCGAAACCATCCCGCGGGAGAACACCACCGGCTGGATTGACCATCTCATGATTACCTCCGCCAGCGATAACAAAGACCTGGCGTACAAGTTTCTGGAATTCATGATTGAGGCTAAGACCCAGAAGAAAGTTGCCGACGTCACCGGCTACATCCCGGCCAACCCGCAAGCGGCGCAGTTCATGACCGCGGAGGAGAAAAAGAACCTGCACCTCGACGACGTGGACGCCTACCAGAAGCGCATTTATTTCTGGCAAAATGTGCCTCGCCGCGCCAAGTACAACGAAATCTGGAACGAGGTGAAAGCCGCGCAATAAAACCGGGAGTCAGTTATCGGGAGTCGGTATCTCAATGCGTGAATAGTGATGGAAGCACTTAGAAGCTATCTCATAAAGTGGTTTTGAAAGGGCGCGGCTTCAGCCGCGCCGTCCGGGGCGCATAAATGCCGGGCTTTAGCCCCTGAGGAAAAACGACGTTCATGGGCGTGGTTCATTATTGAGTGGCTTCTTAGAGCTGGTTGTGAGTGGGTGAAAGGCACGGCAGCTTGGGAATGACGCAGCTTTATCTGTGCCAAAGTGTTCTTGATTTGTCATCCTGAGCCGCGCGACCGAGCCTTGCGAAGGAGCGCCGCGAAGGACCTGCTTTTTTGCTCGCGCCGCGGGAGCGGCGGTTTGAAAGTAGCCCGCCACTTCAGTGGCGGGTAAGTCTGCCAGAATATCTGAGTCCTGTAAGGACGGCTGAAAACCAAAATCATTGCAATGCCTAGTTTCCATTTAAGACGCTCCATCGCTGACTCCCGACTACCGACTCCTGACTCCTTGTTCTCATGACCTCCACGCCCCAACCCGCCACCCAGCCCCTGCTCTCCATCCGCACCCTGGCCAAGAGCTTCGGCAAGTTGGCGGTTTTGCGAGCCATCTCCCTGCACGTGGATGAAGGCGAGTTCCTCACCATCCTGGGGGAAAGCGGCTCCGGGAAAACCACTCTGCTGCGCCTGATTGCCGGCTTTGAGCGTGCTGACTCGGGCGAAATCTGGATGGCCGGCGAGCGCCTTGACCTGCTGCCGCCCTATCGTCGCCGCGTCAACACAGTTTTCCAGAGCTACGCCCTCTTTCCTCACCTGACCGTGCGCGACAACGTGGCTTACGGGCTGCGCGTGCGGAAGGTCGCTGCCAATGAGGTTGAAAAACGCGTGGGCGAGGCCCTGGCTATGGTCAAAATGAGCGCCTTCGCCGCCTCCAAGCCCGCCAAGATCAGCGGTGGTCAGCAGCAGCGCATCGCCCTCGCCCGCGCCCTGGTGAACCGGCCTCGCCTGCTGCTCCTGGACGAACCACTTTCCGCTCTCGACGCCAATCTTCGCCGCCAGATGCAGCTGGAGCTGAAATCCCTGCAGCGCGAGGTCGGCATTTCTTTCGTCTTTGTTACCCATGACCAGGAAGAAGCCATGGTGATGTCTGACCGAATCGCCTTGTTACGCAACGGCAGCCTGGAGCAGGTGGCCACGCCGCGTGAAATCTACAGCCGCCCCGCGACTTCCTACACCGCCCAGTTCATCGGCCACACCAACCTGCTGCGCTGCCGTGTGGAGCACGGCGTGGCTCGCTGCAACGGCCTGGAATTTCGGACCTCGGTAGCCGATGGCCCGGCGGTGTTCTCGCTGCGTCCGGAACACATCCGCACCACGGCGGCTCTCAACCCTTCCGGCGAGGTGGTACGCTTCCGGGCTCGCGTGCTCACCCAATCGTTTCACGGCGCTACTGACCTGCTGCAGGTGGAGTGCGCCGATGGACTGAAGCTTACGGTTCGCGTGCCCAGCCACAGCACGTCCCCCGCCCAGCGCGATTTTGAGTTCTCTGCCGCCGACGCGGTTCCCGTGCGCGACTCCGAGGAGAAATCCTGAGTGTTCTCTCGCGTCTACAAGACCGCTGTCACCGTGCCGCCGCTGCTTTGGGTCACCCTGTTTCTTCTGGGCCCCTATGCTCTGCTCTTCTGCTACAGCTTCTGGACGGTGAGTCCCGCGCAGACCATTGTTCATTCCTGGAATTTGAACAACTACCGCGAACTGCTGACGGTTCCCGTTTACTTACAAACCCTGCTGCGCTCCATATGGATCGCCGCCCGCGTCATGCTCTTCGCCCTGCTACTGGGCTACCCCCTGGCCTACTTCCTCTCCTTTCATGCCGGCGCGCGCAAAGACCTCCTCTATCAACTGGTCATCATTCCTCTGTGGGTCAGCTACCTGGTTCGCGCCTACGCCTGGAAAACGATCCTGGGTAGCGATGGCGTGCTCAATACGCTGCTGCAGTATGTGCACCTCACGCGACATCCGGTGGAGTTCCTGCTCTACAGCCCGTTCGCCGTGGTGCTGACGCTCACCCACATCTACACTCCATTCGCTTTCCTGCCGATTTACGCCTCGCTGGAGCACATTCCTCACAACCTGGTGGAGGCCTCGCACGACCTGGGCGCCTCGCCCCTGCAAACCTTCTGGCACGTGATTCTGCCGCTTTCGATTCCCGGAGTTCTCGCCGGGGCGACGTTCGCCTTCGTGCTGAGCCTGGGCGACTTTCTCGCGCCGCTGCTGCTCGGTGGTCCCAGCGGCATTATGATTTCCAACATCGTGGTCAGCCTGTTCGGCGCGGCCTACAACTGGCCCTTGGGCGCGGCCATCTCGCTGTGTATGCTCCTGCTCGTGGTCAGCCTGCTGTTTCTCTCCGAGCGACTGGAAAAGAAATGGAGCTTTTCGTGAGCGCCGCCTCCCGCACCCCGCGCTGGCTGGCTCTCTACGCCACGCTGGTGTTCGCGTTCCTCTACTTGCCCATCATCGTTCTGATCGTTTACTCCTTCAATGGCGGCGGCGTAGGCGGCTTCCCTCCTCACGACTTCACCTTAAACTGGTACCGCATGTTGCTGGGCGATGGCTCCATGTGGAGCTCTGTACTCAACAGCCTGATGGTGGCTGTGGCCGCCATGGCCATTTCCCTGCTCCTGGGCATTCCCGCGGCCCTGGCCCTCGACCGCGCCAGCTTTCCTGGCAAAGCTGCCTTCCGCCGCCTGGTTCTTCTGCCCCTGATTTTGCCCGGCATCATCACCGGCCTTTCTTTGCTCATGCTGTTCGTGGGCATGGGCATGCACCTAAGCCTGCTGACTATCACTCTCGGCCACGGCACCGCGCTGATCTCAGTGGCCACTACCGATATCTTCGCCGGCTTACAGAAGCTTGATCGTGCACAGGAGGAAGCCTCGCTCGACCTCGGCGCCAATTATTGGCAAACGTTCTGGCGCGTCACCCTGCCCAACCTGCGCCTGCCCATCATCGGCGCGGCCTTACTCATCTTCACGCTTTCCATGGACGAAATTGCGGTCAGCTTCTTTCTTATCGGCCGCGACAACACCCTGCCGCTGGAAATCTGGTCGCGCCTGCGCCGCGGCATGACCCCGGAGATCAACGCCATCTCCGCCGTGATTTTTGTGTTTTCGCTGATCGCAATTGTGCTCTGGTACCGCCTGCGGGCCCGCGCCGAAGGCCAGTCTGAACTCGGCGCCGAGCTGGTGGAAACCGCCGCCGCCGCAAACTAAACTCTGATGCCAGATCCCAAGTTCCCCAACCCTGTCATCCTGAGTGAGCGCCAGCCGAGCTTGCGAGGGTAGCGAGAGCAAGGACCTTTGCATTTTGTACCGCCGGCGTCCCCCCGGTTGCGGCTCGACTTTTTGCACTGTTGGTTCGAATGTGGAAGCGCACGGCTTCAGCCGTGCGATAACGTGCAACCTTGGTAAGGGCTTTAGCCCCAGTGATGCAAGGAGACCCCTATGCGCTTCGTCGTCTTAGGCGCCGGCCTGATGGGCCGCGCCGCGCTTTACGATCTGGCCCGCTCGCGCGAGGCCACGGAAATCATCGTTGCCGACTACGACCAGCCGCGCGCCCAGCAGGCGGCCCGCGAATACGGCAACGGTAAAGCGCGCGCCGCCTTCTGCGATGTGCGCCAAACTGCCGAAGCGGTGCGCCTGCTCACCGGTTCGGTCGCCGTGCTCAACTGCACCCAGTACTACTGGAATCTCGAAGTCATGAAAGCTGCGCGGGCGGCGGGCGCGCACTACCTTGACCTCGGCGGCCTCTTCTACACCACGCGCAAGCAGCTCAAGCTGAATTCCAAGTTTCGCCGCGCCGGCTTGCTTGCCATTCTCGGCATCGGCAGCGCTCCCGGCATTGCCAACGTGATGGCGCGCTTCCTGGCCGGTCAACTGCAGCGCGTCACCGCCATCAAGGTTTATAACGGCGCTCGCGAACTTCGCCCCGCCGCTTCCGACCCCCTGGCCTTCAGCTTCTCCATCGCCACCATTCTCGACGAACTGACCATCCCGCCCATGCACTACGTGGGCGGCAAGTTTCGCCAGCAGGAAAACTTCTCCCACCCGGAACAGGTGAGTTTTCCCGCCCCCATCGGCAAACTCGTGGTTCGCCACTCCATTCATTCCGAGGTTGCCACCCTGCCGCTCAGCTTCCGCCGCCAGGGCGTGCGTGAAGTGTTTTTCAAGATCAACTACGACCCGCAAATGATCGAAACCGTGCGCCTGCTGAGCAGCATGGGGCTGCTCGAAAAGGAGCCGGTCGCGGTGAACGGCTGCCAGGTGGCGCCGCGCGCCTTCCTGGAGCAACTGCTGAAGGGCCGTGCCACCGGCAGCACCGCCCCTCCACGCGACGCCGAAACCGTTCGCGTGGTAGTCGAAGGCAGTAAAGCTGGCCGGAAGCGCCGCCTGACTCTCGACGCCACCACCCGCTACAGCACCCGCCCCGTCTTCAGCGCCGTGGCCCGCGATACCGGCTTCCCCATCTCGGTGGCGGCGCAGATGCTCGCCCGCGGCGAAATCACCGGCCGCGGCGTGCTTCCCCCTGAAATGGCCATCCCGGCTGGTGAGTTCTTGAAAGAGCTAGATAAGCGCGGCATCAGGATCACCGGCTCCGGCTGGCGTGTTGCTGATCAGTGACAAAGGTTTCACAAAGGTGCGCCAGATTGCCGGCTCCTGTGGTCGCAAATTTCCTCCGATTGCGTCGGCAACCATGCGGGCCCCTGCCGTTATCAAAGCTCCTGGGCGGAGAAGCCGGTTTGTAGATTGGCTCCACAAATTTTGTCCGGTACGCAGGGTCACCTTCTTCCCTGACAGCTCACGCAAGCTGGATGCGGCATTCGCCATAACGCTTTTTCTGGGGCTATCCTCATGATCTCGGACGCGGGTCTACGAAATTGGGAGAGCACTCAGGGAAGGCTTGGTCTGACGGTTGCCGCTGTTCTGGTCTTCGCTCTTTCTTTCGCTGTCCCCAGCCACGCAGATGGCCACGCCCCCTCCTGCAGCCTTAGCGTAACCCCCGGCAGCGGCAACGTTCCTCTTGCAGTCACCGCGTCGGGAAGTTGTACTCCCGGCAACTCTGATCAGAATTCCATCGTGCAGATGAGTCTGGACTGGGGCGATGGCTCAACCCCCGTCATCACCTCGCAGTCCCAGATAAGCGCCACCCACACCTACACCCAAGCCGGCAAGTTTCAGGTGGTGCTGACCGGCACCGATTCCAATCAAAATACGGGTTCCGCGTCTCAGGTTGTTAAGGCCACAGCGGCACCGCCGCCCCCCCC
>DATEGM010000183.1:0-13705 GCA_035280085.1 Terriglobales bacterium | reverse complement strand
CGAGAAGCACGAGCGCGTGTACGTAGTGGAGCAGAACCGCGACGCGCAGCTCCTCTCGCTGCTCAAGCTGGATGTGGCGCCTGAGCGCGTCACCCGCCTGCGCAGCATCGCGCACATCCATGGCCTGCCCCTGGATGCGCGCTCCGTAACCGACGAGATCATGACCATGGAGGGCAAGTAAATGGCCAGCACATCCACACCCACGCCCAAGACCAATCGCATCGGGCTGAGCGTTCTTGACTACAAAGGCGGCAAGACCACGCTCTGCGCGGGTTGCGGCCACAATGCCATCTCGGAGCGCATTCTGGAAGCCATGTATGAAATGGGCGTGCAGCCGGAGCGCCTGGCCAAGCTCAGCGGCATTGGCTGCTCCTCCAAAAGCCCGGCATATTTCATGAACCGCTCCCACAGCTTCAACGCGGTGCACGGGCGCATGCCGTCCGTGGCCACTGGAGCCGTGCTGGCCAATCGCAACCTGCTGGCGCTGGGAGTGAGCGGCGACGGCGATACCGCCTCCATCGGGATGGGCCAGTTCATTCACCTGATGCGGCGGAACCTGCCCATCATCTACATCATCGAAGATAACGGCGTCTATGGCTTGACCAAGGGCCAGTTCTCCGCCACCGCAGATGTCGGCTCCAGGCTGAAGACGGGCGTTATCAACGACCTGCCTGCGATTGATACCTGCGTGCTAGCCATTCAATTGGGCGCTACTTTTGTGGGGCGTTCATTCTCTGGCGATAAGAAGCAGCTTTCAGCCATGATGAAGGCGGCCATCGCCCACCGCGGCACGGTCATGCTCGACGTGATTTCGCCCTGCGTGACCTTCAACGATCATGAGGGCTCCACCAAATCCTACAAATACATGAAGGACCACGACGAGCCGCTGCATGAGGTGAACTTCGTGCCGGCATTCGAGGACATCAGCGTGGAATACGACCCCGGTACCACCGTGGACGTCACCATGCATGACGGTTCCCAACTCCGCCTGCGCAAGCTGGAAGAGGACTACGATCCCACCAACCGCATCGGTGCCATCACCCGTCTGCTCGAGGCGCACGAAAAGAACGAAGTACTGACCGGCGTCCTTTACGTGAACACGAAGGCACCCAACTTCATTGACCTGGTGAACATGACGGACAAGCCGCTGGCCACCTTGCCCCAGGAGGTCACGCGGCCGGGGCGCAAGGTGCTGGAAGAGGTGATGGAAGAATTGCGGTAGTGGCAGGAGTCAGGGGTCGGCAATTCATGTGTGGCCCCAGGGCCCTCGCCTGAGCAGCTCTTCAAGGACAAAGGCCCTCCACAAGGAGGGCCTACTTATCTAGCACCTGATATTTGCGCGCGGGCGCCCCGCCCGCGAAGATCACTAGTCCTGACTACCGACACCCGACTCCCGCTTCTCTCAGCGCCGCTTTCTCTTTCCTGTGGTTTTATTTCCCGTGGCTTTCCTGCCGTCAATTGATTCTTCTTCATCACGGTCCAGCAGGCTGGCCTGCTGCGGCTCGCCGCTGTGTTCGGCATTCTCGCCGGGCTCGGGAAAATCGGTATCAGACGACTTAAGCAATGGGTCCTCCCCGCGGTGGGGCAGTTGCCCCGCCATGGAGGTGTTACCCTTTTCCCGGGGATCTTCCGGCTCGAACGCTCCCTTGTGGCTGTCCATGTCCACCGTCCTGGTTGATGTAGGCATAAATGCCCTCCCTGTGATGTCGGGGGCTACCCCAATTGTTGCTCCGGAGAAGGCGGTCCGCAACTTTTTACCGGGCCGGGGTTTGAAAAAGCAGGCGATGCAGTGCAAGGGTGGGAAAGTCAGGGGGCGTGCATGAAATTAGCCAGAGGGTTGCTTTTGGCGTGCTTGCTGGTTGGCGTGGGCGCGTGGGCGCAGGATCAGCGCTCTGACGCGCCCAGATCGCGCAAGTCGCACGAGGCGACGGCGCATAGGATGCCGCCACACGCCGCCCGCCAGCTCACGATGCGGGAAAAGCAGGAGCGCGCGCAGTTGCGCGCAGAACAGCGCCGCCAGGCCAAGCTGGCCAGGAAGCAGCGCAAGGAAGCCAGGCGCCATTCCCAGCGCACCCGCAAAGCGGCACTCAACCAATAACGTAGTTGGTAGCTAGTGGCTGGTAGTTGGCAAACCCAACCACTAACTCCCAGCTGTGCCCACGTCCCAGGGCTTTGGAACGCGACAGTTTGATTGCACTCGGTCCTGCCAGATTTTGTGGAAGCGCAGGGCTTCAGCCCTGCGACATAATCGCCAAAAAAATTGGGCTTTAGCCCCGGTGGAATTCACCACGGGGGCTAAAGCCCAAAGTTTGGTTAGCTCCGTATTTCTCCGGACTAAAAGTCCGGAGCTTCCACACTTCATCACACCTGGTATTGGAAGAGAGTGTGAGGGCACGGGTAGAACACTTTTGTGCTGAATGTCGCCTTCCTAGTGCAGCTAAGGCGGCACGCTTCCACACTGCACAATAGCAGCGCTGCCTATTCCGCCGGAGGGGTCCGCCGGGTCCGTGAAGACGGAACCACGCCCAGCCGGCGCAGTCGCTCCCGAGCTTGAGTTGCTTCCGGCGAGCGCGGGAAGCGCTGCACCAGGCTATTGAGCTCGCGCACACCGCCCTGCTTATCGCCCAATTCGATGAGCGAATATCCCTTCTTCAGCTGTGCCGAAGCGGCCTTGTTGCCGCTGGGAAACTGCTGCAGCACCTTGTCGTAATCCTGCGCCGCGGCCTGGTAATTGCCCGCGCGATATTCCATCTCCGCCACGTAAAACTGCGCGTTGCCGGCCAGGTCGGTGTTGGGATAAGCCTTCACGTATTCGCTGAACTCCTGCTTGGCCAGGTCCATGTTGCCGGCGTTATAGTCGCGCACCGCGTTGTTATAGAGCACATCCGGCGGGGGCGCCTGCGGCTGCTGCGGCTGTTGTTGCTGGGTCTGCAGGTTCTGCTGCGACGCCTGCATGTCCTCCAGCTGCTTGGTCACGCGCGCCAGCCGCGCCTTCAGCTCGTCCAGGCTGTCATTCAGCGTCTGGATCTGCCCGGAGAGCTGGTCGTTGCGCGTGCCCGCATCCGCGTTCTGCTTTTGCATAACCTGCTGCAGCTGGGTCATGGTGCCGGCCAGCTTGTTCATGGTGTCTGTGTTCTGCTCGATCAGGTTTTTCATCACGCCCATGCCCTGGTCGAACGACTGCTGCATGCGCGCCACTTGATCCTGCAATGCCTGCACCTGTGTCTGCAGCTGCACAATCTCCTTGCTGACGCCGAAAGCGGGCAGGCTTAGCAACAGCAGGACAGCGACAAAAGAAACCACAAGAAACCTTTGTATTTTCATAAACGTTCCCATAGTTGGCGGCAGAAGTCCTGCCAGTTGGATGCAGAATACCTGCTGGACGGCCCCGGCGCCAAAAGCCATAGGCCCGGCCTCGCTGCGCCACAGGCGCCGATCAGGGGCACACGGGCCCTTTCCTTACCTTAAGCATACAGCGAAGGGCGGCGGCCCCGAAGCTAAAGCCGCGAGCGCCGCCACCCTGCATGGCAGGCTCACTTCTGGTACACGAAATGAGCGCGCCGGTTCTGCTGCCAGCATTGCTCGTTATGATCGGTGCAGAAGGGTTTTTCCTTGCCGTAGCTGATGGTCTTAATGCTGTCGGCGGGAATACCAGCCTGTACCAGAGCATTCTTGGCGGCGTTGGCGCGGTTGTCGCCCAGCGCCAGGTTGTACTCGGTGGAGCCGCGCTCGTCGCAGTGCCCCTCGATCGTCACTTTGACATTGGGGTGCTGCTTGAGGAAGGCGGCATCGCCTTGTGCGGCGGTCTGCTGGTCGGCACGAATGTCGTACTTGTCGTAATCGAAGTAGATGTCCTTAACATTCTGGTTAAAGAGCTCTTCTTCGGTTGCTGTAGGCTGCGGCTGCGGTGGCGGCGGCTGGGTCACAGTGACTCGTGCCGTAGCCTCCTGGCTTCCGCCCGCGCCCTTGGCTACCAGGTGATAGGTGGTGGAATCGGTGGGCGAGACCGATTGGTTGCCGTTGGGCTGCACGCTGCCGATGCCGTCAATGCTGACGTCGGTGGCATTCTGCGTTTCCCAGGTCAGCGTTGTGGATTGGCCTTTCTCGATGGTGCTGGGATTGGCGGTTAGTGATGCCGTGGGCGCGGCCGGCGGCGGTGGTGGTGGCGGCGGTGGCGGCGCCACTTTCTTTTTGCAGGCGCCGAGCGTCAGAACCATGCTCAACGCGAACACGAGTGTAATCCACTTCTGAGTGCTGTGCTTCACCTCATCCTCCCTTGAAAAGAAGCGCGCCAGCGGGCTGGCGCGCGAAATCAACTCTGCGGCCTCAGGAAGAAGCTTCCTCCTGAATGTCCGCCCGACCAAAAATCGTTCCTAGAGAATTCCGTCAACCTTATTTCCAACTCCAGTTCGGCTCGTAATTGCTGCCGGAAGTGGTCAGTTGCTGCTGCTGCGTGCCGTCCGCCAGCATGGTCCATATCTCTTCCTGCCCGCTGCGGCTGGACTGGAAAACCAGGTGCCGGCTGTCCGGCGACCAGGAAGGGAAGTCGTTGCGTCCCTCGCCATGGGTGAGTTGCGCCCAGGTATGCGTGGTCACGTCCATCACGTAAATGTCCTGCGCTCCCGGCTCCCCAGGTCCAAAGTGGCGCATCCAGGAGAAGGCCAGAAATTGCCCATTCGGAGACCAGGATGGCGAAACCGCGAAGCCTTCGTCAGTGACGTGCTGCTGGTTGGTACCATCTGCTTCCATAATGCAAATTTGCGGCAGGCGTGTCGACAGACTTCGCTCTGCCCAGGCGATCTGTCCTCCCGTTTTGGGATTCCAGACCGGAGCGACATCGGGACCAGGATGTACGGTAAGGCGCTTCAAACCCGCACCGTCGGAGTCGGTGACGTAAATCTCCGGGTCGCCGGTTCGCGACGACGAAAATGCCAGATGGGTGCCATCCGGCGACCAGGCCGGAGTGAAGTTTGAGCCGCCAACGTTGGGGAAGTGCACCAGGCGGCCGAGGTCCTGGGAATACATCAGGATTTCCCAACCGCTCTTGGTCATGCCGCTGAAGGCCACCCGGCTGCCATCCGGCGAAATGCGCGGCGAGAGGGCGATGGAGCCCAGGTGCGTCAACTGGTGCTGGTTGCCGCCGTCGTAGTCCATCTCCCAGATTTCCTTGTGGCCGCTGCGGCTGCTGACAAAGACGATCTTGGTTTCGGCAATCCCATTGATTCCGCCACCCAGCCGAAAAATGATTTCATCGGCAAACTTGTGGGCGATGCTGCGCGCCGCTTGCTCGCTGGCCCCCTCGGTGTATTGTTTGCCCAGAACCTGCGGGTTGGCGGTGTTCTTTACGTCGTAGAGCCAGCCCTGCACCATCAAGTTAGTGCCGGTCACGCCCAGGTTGCCGAAGGCCAGCATGGCGGCATTGGGCGGAGGGCTGCTCCATTGCGTGAGATTCACCTCCGGCGGCGCGCCCGGCGCCTGCGTAGGCATGAAACTCTTCGACACCATGTCGAAAATGCCGGCATGGTCGAGATCGTAAAACAGCGTGTCGTCGAACACTTTTTGCAGGCTCGACGTCTGCGGAGCTGGCGTGGTGGCCTTGAAATCAGGAACCGCGAGGCGAACCTTTTCGACACCCAAACCAGTGCCCGTGCGAATCCAGTCCTGCTGGCCCAATAACAGCGCAGAGCAGAATAAAACACTGATAGCTATGGATATAAGACGATTCATCTCTGATTTGACCCTATCAACCTTAGAGTTGAGGATTCAACGAAAATTTCATCCAAGAACCTGAAAGCGCATCAGCGGTGGTAGTCAAACCAGAACTCCACCGAAACCCTGCTGCCGGAATAATCGGAAGGCAAAGGTCCGAAGCTGTCAATGCGCTGCAGTGCGCGAACGGCGGACTGGTCGAGCGAGGGCACGCCGCTGGATTGCTCGACGCGAACGTTAGTCGGCTGGCCGGAGCGAGTGATGTCGAAGGTGACGTAACAACGCGAGGACGTGCTGATGCGCGGATCAATTTCGTACTTCTGCCAGTTCTCGGAGATCTTGTTGCGCATGGCGTTCACATACCAGCCATAGCGATTGCCGAAATCGCCGCCCCCGCCGGTAAAGTTGAAGCCGCCTTTGGCTCCGCCCGAAGTGAAGCCGTAAAGATTGGTAACCGGACCGCCCTCGCCGTAGGGCACCACGTTCGTCGCTTCCGGGATGGGCTCGATGGGCCTGGCGCGGCTCGCCGAGGGAATCTTCTCCCGCGGCTTGCGCTTGGCGTCGCGCTCGGGAATGGCGATCGCGGTGGGCTCATCCAGTATTTTCGGCCTGGGAACAGACTGCGACAACCCCGTGGATTCGTTCGCCAGAACGTTCTGGGTCTTGATGGGGCTGGCGGGAAGAGGAATGGTGGAAACCAGCGTGGCGCTCATGGCGTCACCGCCGGTGCCCGTGCCCGCGCCCCAGTTTTCACCGGGGAAGTGAACCACAGAATAGAGGATGATGGCGCCAAACAATACGCCGTGCAGGATCGCCGACCAGGTCAGAGGCCGGCGCCAGGGGTCGTGCTCGAAAAATATGTCAGCGCTTGCTGCCATGTTCCTGCAAAGGCTGCGTCACGATGCTGACGTTGGTAATTCCCGACTGCTTCACCGCATCCATGACGGTGGCGAAGGCGCCAAACGGCACATCCTGGTCGGCGCGTAAAAAAATGGTTTGCCGCGAGGGATCGCGCAGTTTCTGATGCAGCGTGGCGGGAATTTCGTTGATGTTGATGGGATTGTTGCCCAGAAAGACCCGCTGCTGGCGGTCAATGCTGATCACCAGCCGCTCTTCGGTGATTTCCTTGACCGTGCGCGTTTTGGGCACATTGACGTCAATGCCCGACTGCAGCACCGGGGCGGTCACCATGAAGATGATCAGCAGCACCAGCACCACGTCCACCAGCGGGGTGACGTTGATGTCGGCAAGCGAGCTTTGCGTGCGGCCTTGGGCGTTCGTAAATGCCATTAATCGCGAACCTCGCTGAGCGCGCTGCGGTAGGTGGAGTGCGGCTGTTGCGGCGAGGGCGGCGCCACGCGCTCAAAGGCGTTGAGCAGTTCGAGAGAGAAGTCGTCACTGCGCGCCGCAAATTCCTTGATCTGGTGGCTGAAGGCGTTGTAGGCGATTACCGCGGGAATGGCGGCAAACAGGCCGGCAGCGGTGGTGATCAGCGCCTCCGAGATGCCGGGGGCAACCGCGCGCAGGGTAGCCGCTCCAGCGGTGCCCAGTCCCTGGAAAGCGTCAATGATGCCCCAGACGGTGCCGAACAGCCCGATGAAAGGCGTGACTGCCCCGGTGGTGGCCAGCCAGGGAAGGCGGCGCTCCAGGCGCGTCATTTCTTCCGAAGCTGCAATCTGCGTGGCGCGCTGGATGGCGGTCAGGCGCGGGACTCCTCCGCCCTGCCGGCGGTACTCGTCGTAGGCGTTTTCGAAGACGCCCACCAGCGGGCTGGGCTTGAACTGCTCCGCCACCGCGGCTACGTCCTGTATGCGGGTGGCCTTGCGGAAGGCGCGCACAAAACGCCCGCTCTGCGCCCGCGCCCGTTTCAGGGCGCTCCATTTGGCCAGGATGATGGCCCAGGAGAATACGCTGAAGGCCAGCAGGATGAGCAATACTATCTTGGCTACCAGGCCGGTTTGCTGGACCAGATTTCCGACCTCGCCACCCACCGCGGCTGCAAAAAATTGAGCAATAAGCATCGCAGACGATAAGGCGCAAAGCGCCTACCGGCCTCCCGTATGTTGACGGATTTTCCGTAGGTTACGTGCCCACATTATATCTCCAGAGATGCCGGAAATCTCCCAAGCGTCTACCTTAGTGGGATTTACGAATCAAATCAGGTACCGGGGAAAGGCCGTAGATGCGAGGCGGCGTGCGAAGTCGAAGGCCCTTGCGCTATCGCCCGACCGAAAAACCTCTGCATTTGTGATGCGGGCGCCGCTTCGGCGAGCTCAGGGCAGGCTCTCGCTTGTTCAGGCCCAAGTGCAACTCCCGCCTCCGCCTTAACCGCGGAGCGGCGCAAGAATGTAGCCCGCGCGTGAGCCCGGGGGAGTTGAGTTCGTAGCTGATATGAGCCCCAGCGGCGCGAAAGAAGTGTTCAGCGCCGTAACAGCCCGCCGCGCCGGTCGGCCAGCAATAGCACGAACAGCACAATCAGCAGCAAGCCCACCAATCCGCTGGGGTAATAGCCCCAGCCCGCACTGTAGGGCCAGGTGGGCAGGGCGAACACCAGCAACAGCAGCAAGACGATGAGCAATAGCATGCGATTCCTCCGAGCCATCTACTGCCCCTTCCTGTGGCCTTTACGCTTGTGCTGCTTCATGACCGTGCGTGCGGCTACTTCCTTGGCGCGTTTGCCGTAGCGTCCAGAGCGCTGCGCGCTGTTTTTGATGTGTTCGTACTGGCGTTGTTCCTTGCTGCCAACCCCTCGCAAATGTTTGCCACCTGGCATGGTGACCTCCTCGTTCGCCTTGTTTGTAGCGCCGGCTATCTCCAGGGCGTCTCGTCCTCGCAGCGAACCGGAAACGGGCTAAGCGCTCTGACCTTTGCGGAGCAGGTTGGGCTGTCAGGCCCAAGCCTTAGCCCGTTGCACCAGCTACGATGCAGGTTAAAGGTAAGTAGGTTTGCCCCCAGCCGAGCCGACAGTTTCTTAAACTCCTCTAAACTTCTGTCATGTTGAGCGAGGGCGCATGCCCGAGTCGAAACACCCCTGCACTGGGTGGAGCCGCCACACTGCCCAAAGGCGTTTCTACCGAATCTTCAAGTACGGAAAGGGGTCATGAGAACTCCCTCCAGCCGTGGCGATCGTGTGCTCTGCGCAGGGCTCTGGCGAACAGGCCTGCTTCGCTCAAGATGACAAGCGTAGAGGGCGTTTTGTGAGAGCTGTCCTCATGCTATCCTTCCCGCAACTTCCCACGACAGGCTGCATCCGTGCTGCGCGAGCTGCGATTGGAGAACTACGCGGTCATAGACAACGTGGTGGTGGAGTTCGCCTCCGGCCTGAACCTGCTGACCGGCGAGACGGGCGCGGGCAAATCCATCCTGATTGACGCGCTGGCGCTGCTGCTGGGCGGGAAAGCATCCACGGACGTGATCCGCCACGGCGCCGAGCGCGCGGTGGTGGCCGCGGTTTTCGAAGCTGAAGGAAAAACAGCCAGAACACTGGTTCAGCTGCTGGAGGGGAACGGCCTGGACGAAGAAGCCGGCGAAATCATCGTGCGGCGGGAAATCGCGGCCGCCGGCAAGGGAAGAGTATTCATTAACAACCAGCCCGCGACCGTGGCGGTGCTGCGGCAGTTGGCGCCTCACCTGGCGGCCATCCACGCGCAAAGCGAGTCGCTGGTTTCCTTCGATGCGGCGGCGCGCCTGGAACTCCTGGATGCCTTTGCGGGAGCGCAGATGGAGCCAGTGGAAGCAGCGTTTCACAAATGGAAGGCAGTGCGCGAGCGCATTGCCGAGCTGGAGCGCGACGAGCAGGACCGCCTGCGCCTGTTGGATTTGTGGACCTTCCAGCAGAAGGAAATAGGCGCGGCGCACCCCCAGGCGGGCGAGGATGAGCAGATCGAAAGCGAGAAGCGGGTGCTGGCCAATGCGGAAAAAATTTATGCCGCCGCCATGGGCGCGTACGACCTTCTCTACGAGAGCAACGCCTCGGCTTCTTCGGCGCTGCGGGCCGCCCAGCGCCAAATCGAGGAACTGGCGCGCTTCGAACCCAAGTTCAAGGAGTTGGCCGGCACCCTTGATTCAGCCCGCATCACGGTAGAGGATGCCGGCGCCACCCTGCGCGACTATGCCGGGGGCGTGCAGGCTTCTCCCGAGCGCCTGGCGGAGATTGAAGACCGGCTCGCCATTCTTGATCGCCTGAAGCGCAAGTACGGCCCCACCCTGGCGGATGCCATCGCCTTCGGCGAGGAAGTGAGCCGCAAAATCTCGGAGATGCAGAACAAGGACGAAGTTCTGGGTCAGCTGCGCAAGGAGTTGTCAGCCGCGGCCCAGGAGTATGTCGCCGTAGCTAAAGCTCTTTCCCGCAAGCGCCAGGAGGCTGCCCGCAAGCTGGAAAAGCTGGTGGAGCGCGAAGTCAACGAACTGGCCATGAAGGCCCGCTTTCGCATCCAGGTGAATGCTTCGGAGGAGGAGGGGAATTGGACCTCCACGGGTTTCGACCAAGCTGCTTACCTCATTGCAACCAATCCCGGTGAGCCGGAAAAGCCCCTGGAGGAGATTGCCTCGGGAGGAGAGCTGTCCAGGGTCATGCTGGCCCTGAAAGCCTGTGTAGAAGCCGGCCAGAGCGCCTCCCGGCGCCAAGCCCGGGGGATGGCCCAGCGGACCCTGGTTTTTGACGAAATTGACACTGGCATAGGGGGCCGGGCGGCCGAGGCGGTAGGCCGTAAGTTGAAGGAACTAGCGGGGAACAGCCAGGTTCTATGCGTCACTCACCTGCCGCAAATTGCTTGTTTCGCGGACCAGCATTATCTCATCCAAAAAAGCATAGCAGGAGGGCGTACCCGGACCACCGTCCGGCGAATCCAGGGAAGTGAGCGGACAGACGAGGTGGCCCGCATGCTGAGCGGGGCCAAGTTGACCGAGGCTTCGAAGCGGAATGCGGAGCAAATGCTGCGCACCCATGCTTGACCCCGTTCGCTGCAGGAATCAAGCCGAACAATGCTAATCCTCGGCTTTTCTGTGGCTTACGTTGACCCGGCAGGGGCGGTTAGGGTAGCTTTGAAGGATAAATGTGGGTAACCAGGCCTTAAATAGGGGTTAGATGAACATTTTGGAAAACGACAAGACCCTGTTGTTGCTCAAACCCCGCGGTTTTTGCGCGGGAGTGGTGCGGGCCATAGATATTGTGCGCATTGCCCTGGAGACCTTTGGCCCCCCGATCTATGTACGGAAAGAGATTGTGCACAACCGATTTGTGGTGGAGGAGCTTTCCGCCAAAGGCGCCATTTTTGTGGATAGTGTTGAGGAGGTGCCCGCGGGTGAGCGGGTTATTTACAGCGCCCACGGCGTTTCCCCCGAGGTACGGGAAGCCAGCCACCTGCGGAAGTTGCGGGTAATTGATGCCACCTGCCCCCTGGTCACCAAGGTGCACGTAGAAGCCGTGCGTTTTGCCAGCCAGGGCTATTCGCTCATTCTGATCGGGCACCGCGATCACGACGAGGTCATCGGCACGCTGGGCGAGGCGCCCATGGTCACGCAGGTAGTGGGTACGCCGGACGAGGTGGATGACCTGGTTGTGCCCGACCCCAACCGCGTGGCCTATCTGACGCAAACCACGCTAAGCCTCGATGAAACGAAAGACATTATCGAAGCCCTGCGCAAGCGCTTTCCCAACATCAAGGGTCCGGCGGCGCAGGATATCTGCTACGCCACCCAAAACCGCCAGCAGGCGGTTAAGCATGTGGCGGCTGACGCCGATCTCCTGCTGGTGGTCGGTTCTGATAACAGTTCCAATTCCAACCGCCTGGTAGAAGTGGCGCGCAACCAGGGGGCGGCCTCCCATCTTATTGAAAACTACAAGGCTATTCGCGCCGAGTGGCTGCACGGGGTAAAGACCATTGCCTTAACCGCCGGAGCTTCCGCTCCCGAGTGCCTGGTCGAGGAAGTGATGAAGTACCTGGCCGGGCAGGGGTTTACCAACATGCGCGAGGTGGAGGTCATGCCCGAGGACGTGCGTTTTGGCCTGCCGCCTGAGATTGTCGAAGCTATTGCCAGCGCGCCCGCCGTGGCATCGGAGTGACTTCATGGAAGATGTCTCTGGTAGTAGTTCCACCATCCCACAGATGAGATTTGGCAAGATTGATGACCTGAAAAGCCGGGTCATGGTGGCGGTGGATGCTGCCCGCAAGTACCTTTTTTCTCAGCAGAGTGAGGAAGGGTATTGGTGTGGAGAGTTGGAAGCCGACACCACACTGGAATCCGACTACATCCTGCTGCACACGCTGCTGGGCACCGGAAACCCGGAACGGATGGCGAAGGCTGCCCGTTACATTTTGCAACACCAGAATGAAGATGGCGGCTGGGGCATTTATGCCGGCGGACCTTCCAATATCAGCGCCAGCGTGAAAGCCTATTTCGGGCTGAAGTTGGCGGGTTATAGCCCGGACCATCCGGCGTTGGTGAGGGCCCGGAAGAGCATAGCCGAGCTGGGAGGCGTAACCGCGATCAACACCTTCACCAAGATTTATCTGTGCTTCTTCGGGCAGTACGACTACAACGCTGTGCCGGCCATTCCACCGGAGATCGTGCTGTTTCCTAACTGGTTCTGGTTCAACATTTACGAGATTTCCTCCTGGTCGCGGGCCATCCTGATCCCGCTTTCCATCGCTTACGCCAAGAAGCCGTTCAAGAAGATCCCCGCGGAGATGGGCATCCAGGAACTGTTTCCCAACGGCACCATGCGGGGGATGAACCTGCACCTGCGCTGGTCGCAGAAGCTGTTGAGCTGGCGCAACTTCTTCCTGGCGCTGGACAAGCTGACGCACTGGCTGGAAGCGATTCATATCCGCCCGTTGCGCTCCATTGCGCTGCGCGCGGCTGAGGAGTGGATGCTGGAACGCTTCGAGATGAGCGATGGCCTGGGCGCCATTTACCCCGGCATCATGAACTCCATCATCGCCCTGCGCTGCCTGGGTTATTCGGTGGACGATCCGCAATTCATTCGCGCCATGGATGAGTTCGAGAAGCTGGGGATCGAAGAAGAAGACACATTCCGCATGCAGCCCTGCATGTCTCCGGTGTGGGACACAGCGTACGCGCTGTTTGCGCTTGGCGAAAGCGGGGTGCCGCGAAGCGAGCCGCGCATGGTAAAGGCGGCGGACTGGATTCTGCAGAAGCAGGTAACTCACAAGGGGGACTGGGCTTTCAAGAACAAGAAAGGCCAGCCCGGCGGCTGGTACTTCGAGTTCAACAACGAGTTCTACCCTGACGTGGATGACACCGCCATGGTCAACCTGGGGCTGAGCCACGTGGAGCACCCCAACGGCCGCTATCAGTACGAAACAGTGCAGCGGGCCATTGCGTGGGTGCTCTCCATGCAGTGCAAAAACGGCGGCTTCGCCTCCTTCGATAAAGACAATGACCGCATGGTTTTCCAGCACATTCCCTTTGCCGACCATAACGCCATGCTCGATCCGCCAACCGTAGACATCACCGGGCGCGTGCTGGAGATGCTGGCTGCGTACGGGTATACGAAAGATGACAAGCCCGTGAAGAGGGCCATTGAATTCATTAAGAACGAGCAGGAAGCCGATGGCTCGTGGTTCGGGCGCTGGGGCGTGAACTACATTTACGGCACGATGCAGGTTCTGCGCGGCCTGGAAGCCATCGAGGTGGATAACCACGAGCCCATGGTGCAACACGCGGCTGAATGGCTGCGCTCTATTCAGAACCCGGATGGAGGTTGGGGCGAGACCTGCGGCTCTTATGACGATCCCCACGTGAAGGGAATCGGGCCCAGCACGCCTTCCCAGACTGCCTGGGCGGTACTGGGGTTGCTGGCTGCGGAGGATACACGCAGCGACTCCGTGGCGCGCGGCATCGCCTATCTGTTGCGGACGCAGAAGAAGGACGGTTCCTGGGATGAGCCCCTCTACACCGGAACAGGGTTCCCGCGGGTGTTCTACCTGATGTACCACCTGTACCGGCAATACTTCCCGCTGTTGGCGCTGAC
>DATEGM010000182.1:0-4103 GCA_035280085.1 Terriglobales bacterium | reverse complement strand
CTCGCGCAGAACCAGACATGGCAGGTACCCACGCTGGCCTGGCAACGTGGAGGAACATTTCTCGACCAGCGCGACCTGAAGCACCAGCCACTCGACAAGTACGTTCCTGCCTACTGGCGCGACGTGACCTGGCGCCGCTTCACTGATGAGATGATGCCCGACCTTCTACGCGATCCCTTGCCACTGCGCCGGGAGTACTTCGCGCACAATCTGCAAATAGTCGGCGCGCTGCACCGCGGTGGAGTACCGTTCATGGCGGGCACGGACACTGCTCCGGGCGTTTACATCATGCCGGGCTTCAGCTTGCACGATGAACTAGCGAATTTCGTCGAGTCTGGTTTCACGCCTATGGAATCGCTGCAGACGGCCACCAGCAACCCGGCGAGATTTCTTGGGATGGAAGCCAGCTTTGGTTCAGTCGAACCTGGCAAGATCGCCGATCTCGTGTTGCTGAGCGCAAACCCGCTCGAAGATATCCGGAACACCAGGAAGATCAGCGCCGTTATCGCGAATGGCCGGTTTTTTGACCGTGTAGCGCTCGATCAGATGCTGGTAGATGTCGAGGCTGCCGCAAAGCGGCAGAGGTGAAATCAGCTTCGAAATGACCAAAATTCTTTTTGGTCAGTGTTCGTTTTCGGGCAGGGCAGTTTCGCAATCGGACATTGCGGCCAGCCAGAGAACGCTACATACAGTCCTATTGCTTTCATTTCCAGCGGCTTAGCAATCGGTCGGGGCTGGCAAGCAGCTTGCCTAGGTATTGTCGTAGTACATCGTCCGAGGTGCCGGATGGTTGGGCGGCTGTTTCCACGGGCACCTTGTACCCATCAAGTCGGCTGACGAGTCTTTCAAATGGCCGAGTCCGTCGGCCGAGGGCCGCTGGCAAAACTATCGGAGGAGACAAATGGCGTTCCACACCTTCGACGAGTTAGAAGGCAACACAGCGGGAATACTGGCTCGGAATGCAGCTGCGCTGTCGGGCGATTTGAGGGTTGCCCTGCGTTCGCTGAGGCGGACGCCGGCGCTATGGCTCACGGTGGCCCTTACCCTGGCGCTCGGCATTGGCGCGAATGCGGCCATCTTCAACGTGGTCCGGGGTGTGCTGCTGCGTCCGCTGGTAAATCGAGATGAAGAGCGTTTGATTTATGTCCAGCAGAGCGCGCCGGGCCTGCAAGTGGACAATGCCACGTTTTCAATTCCCGAGATCACCGACATAGGCGCCCACCTAAAAACCATCAGTAAACTCGGCACCTTCTCCACCGTTGACTTCACGGCGCAGGGATTCGGCGAGACACGCGAAATCCACGCCGGCGTAGTTGACGGCAATTATTTTGAGGTGATGGGACTCAAGCCGGTGTTGGGCCGCCTGCTGGACACGCGCGACGATGGCCCCAACGCCGCAGGCGCGGTAGTGCTCACTTACAAATTCTGGGTCACCACGTTGCATTCCGATCCCAAGGTGATAGGAAAGGTGATCCGGCTGGGGAGCATGATGCAGGTTCGCTCCGCCACCATTGTCGGGGTCCTGGAGCCCTCCATCCCTTATCCGGCGGACACGGAGTTGATCGCCAACATCGTCACCAGCCCCCACCACCTGTCGGCGACTATGGTGCAGGGCCGCGAGCACCGCATGACGGAGGTGTTCGGCCGGCTGGCTCCGGGGGCCAGCCTTAACTCAGCGCGGGCGGAGCTTCGCGCCGTGTATGCGGCCATGATGGCGGCGCATCCTGAGGTTTACAAGCCCCAGTATCACTTCCAGATCGACACCAGGCGGTTGCGGGAGCAGATCAATGCGCACGCCAGCACCGTGCTGTGGTTGTTGTTTGGCGCCTCTGGCTTGCTGTTCGTGATTGCCTGCTCCAACGTCGCCAACCTGATCCTTGCCCGGACGGTTCGTCGCGAATCGGAACTGGCGGTGCGCGCTGCGCTGGGAGCTAGCACTGCCGCCATCCGCCGGTCGCTGTTGGCGGAGAGCCTCGTCCTGTGTGGCAGCGGAGCCTTGGCTGGCGTAGCGGTGGCCATGCCGATGGTGACGGTGCTCGCCCGATACGCCTTGCGATACTCGGTGAGGGCGGCGGATCTGCGGGTTGATGTCAGCCTGCTTGCGATGGGCCTCGCTCTGGCGCTGGCAGCAGCGGTGTTTCTGGCCTTCGTTCCCCGCCTGCCTTCCGCGGACCGGTCGGGCGACCTGGGGCTGATGAGCGGCACCGGCCGCGTGACCACGAGCAGCCGCCGGCGAATTCGCGTTTTCACGGTTATCCAGATCGCCGCGTCATTCCTCTTGCTGGCGAGCGCGGGTGTGCTGCTGCGGACGCTGGTCTCGCTGCAAAAAGCACAGCCTGGATTTGAAACTGGCCACGTTCTAATCGCCGACCTCCCCTTGGTTTCCGACGGCCATACGCCGCAGCAGGTGGCGCAGTTCTATCGCGAAGCCCGGAGCAGCGTGAGTGCGTTGCCGGGAGTGGAAAGCGCCGCCACCGGCATGATGGCCCCGTGGCGCGATACCGGTTTCCTGAGGTTTACGCTGCAATTCGCGATCGAGGGTAGAAAGCGACAGAGTGGGGACGATCTGCGCGCACGGTTCCGCTTTGTTTCCCCGGGCTACTTCAGCACTCTGGGGATTCCGCTTGTCGAGGGGCGTGAGTTCACAGAGGCTGATCGGAAGGAAGCCGAACCGGTGGTGATCATCAGCAGGAGCATCGCGCAGCAGTTGTTTCCCGGCCAAGATGCCATCAACCGGCACATCCTGTGGACCGATCCCCTGATCAAATACGCCGACATCAGCCCTGCGCCTCGCCGCATCGTAGGCGTTGCGGCCGATGTAGACGATGCCAATATCCTGCCCCAGCACAACCTGACGATCTATTCGCCGTTCGCGCAGGGACCCGTGTTCGGGGCCTGCCTGCTGGTGCGCGCGAAGAAAGATGCTTACACGCTCGTTCCCGCCATTACCCGCACCATTCGCGCTGTGGCTGCCACTCAGCCCGTTGAACACGCCAGCACCCTGGAAGATGTCCGCACCGAAGTCCTGGCGAACAACCGCGTGACTGCCATCGTCTTCGGTGGGTTCGCCGCCCTCGCCCTGGCCATTTCCGTCGTCGGAGTTACCGGCGTGCTGGCCTTTTCCGTGAGCTGGCGCACGCGCGAGTTTGCCATCCGGCTGGCGCTGGGTGCGCTGCCCCGCCGGATTCTTGCCGGCGTGCTGATTGATGGGGCGACAATCGCTGCCATCGGCATTGCGGCAGGTGGCCTGGTGGGGTGGGGGTTATCACGCCTGGCGGGCAATTATGTTCCGGAACTCCAGCTTCCCGGGCCGATACCGCTGATAGGATCGGCATTGGTCATCGTCGCGGCCGCAGTGTCGGCATCTTTGGTACCGGCCGCCCGCGCTGCCCGGGTGGACACGGTGCAAGCGCTTCGCGCTGAATGAGAGGCAGCTTCTGCGTAGTGGGGCATTCAATTGAAAAGCCTGCACTGAGTGCGCCGGGCATTTGGCGAGGGAGATCAGTCGAAGTCGTGAGGGAGCCGAGCCTGGAGGCTTCCAAGTTGCCGACCACGCACTCGGAGCCTGGTTTCATACGATGGCAGCAGTCAGTGAATTGTGAAATCGTTCTTGATCACCTTTCCGCCTTTCATGACGAATCTGACGCGCTCTAGTTCGCTGATATCGGCAATGGGATCTCCGGAGACTGCAATAATGTCTGCGTAGTAGCCCGGGGCGATTGATCCTACGGTTGTTTGCCAGCCCAAGAGATCGGCGGCTTTGACAGTAGCCGCGCGAAGGGCCTCCAGTGGGGGCTAATCCAAGCTTGGTCATAGCTATGATTTCGCGTGCATTTTGCCCATGTTCCTCTGCGCCCGCCGGGTCGAAGCCATTCGCGATCTTCACGCCCAGTTCCCTGGCTATGGGAATATTTTGCCGGGCTCGCTGCAGGACCTGTTCCATGTACTTGCGTCCCTGCGGAGTCGTAAAACCCGCTTCTAACGTGGCACGAGCGTCCGCTGCTCCCTCCAGCGCACGAAAGGCCTGCGACTTGGTTGCCAGGTTCACGACATATCCGTCAGGACCTTCTGGGATTCGCGCCATAAGGTGGGTATGGCAATCC
>DATEGM010000181.1:0-9507 GCA_035280085.1 Terriglobales bacterium | reverse complement strand
GCCTTGGCTGCGACTCGCAGCCCTTCGCCAACCCTGGCGGCCGCCTGGTGATGACTGGTATTGACGGTGATCACTGATTCGCCGGCGGGCGGAAGAGCCGATCCGAGAAAATGGGCCAGCAGGGAACCTGGCTCGATCCGGACCACATGTTTCACTTCACGGTTCGTATGATCAATGCTGGATTCAATGTGTTGTCGCAGAGTACCACTGCGATATACGTTAAGGCTCTGCAGGCCATAGCAGATGCCCAGCAGCGGCTTGCGGGTGTTGTGCGCGTCCTCCAGCAGGAGTTCGTCGGCGGCGTCGCGGAGGGGATCGGAGGCGTTAGTACGGGGATCGCGCTCCGCCCCGTACTTTTGCGGGTTAACATCGGCCCGGCTGCCGGGCAGCAGCACACCGTCGCAGCTCTTAACGACTGCGACCAGCTCAGCTGCCGGCCGGTCCAGCGGAATGCGCACCGGCTCGCCTCCTGCCTCCCGCACCGCCTGCTCGTATGGCGGTAGAGCCCGTTCTGAATATTCCTGATTGGTCGAATGCGGCAGCGGAATGGCAATGCGCGGCTTCATGTTACACAGATGGCTCTCAAAACCCTCGCCAGGCAGCAAGCCTCTGGCGGTATCGTTTGAATTCAGTGGTGAATGCGGCAACCAGTACCACGAAGGCCACCAGCGCCGCCAGTGGGAATGCTCCGTAGCGATAGGCGTCCGCCATGTCGGGCCGGTGCCCCCCGATAACGCCAAAGAGGCTCAGGCTGACAATCGCTAACAGCAGAGTGACCGCAAAAGCCAGCAGGGTGAGCACAAAGGTGATGAGCAGGGCACGGAGGAACACTCCCAACAACCGTGGCTTGCGGGTAATGATCCCAAGCTCAGCCATACGCTTTTCAGCTTACAACGGAACAGCCGCGCGGTGCTGCCATGCCACTGGGCTAGAATAAGGGCCTATGGCGCAGGCAGCTCACGCCCTGACCCGGTCTCCAGCGGAGGTAATCCGGCTTAACCCCGTCTCGCAAGCCCCAAACGGTATTTGCTACGCGTTTACTGGCAATATCAGTACCTCGGCCAACGACCTCGAACGCATGGTGGCGGCAGTGCCGGTCAGCGCCGCTGCAGCTCTGGAGCGCAAAGCCTATTATTTTGTGCCACTTACGATCGGCCAAGGCGAGGAGACCCTTATCGCCGACCGCTATGACGTTGCGCTCAGCGACAATGCCGTCTGCCATCGCAATCTGAACGTGGGCGACTCCCAGTGCGTGTTCATCTCCACCCGCCTGATGGACGACAAGTTCTCTGTGGCCTTTGAGTTCTATATCAACGTGGGACACGCCGTAGTAGAGCGTGCGGGCGTTTCCGAGGGCTTCTCCGAGCTGGCATGGAAGCAAGTTCAGGACGGCGTGCGTGGCGAAACCAGCTTGGATGCCTATGAACTGCGCAAGCTGGCTACTAGTCCTGGCGCCGATGTCGAAAAGCATAAAAACGATTACCTGCAGACGGCATTTTCCGACGTCATCTCCATCTACCTGCTTTCGCTGTTCCTGGACGTGGACTACTACGACCTGCGGGAGCGGGATTACCCCCTGCTGGCCCCGACTCCGCTGGCCGAGCGCCTGCGCAAAGTGGCGGAACTGTTTCCGCCCAATCCCGGATTTGAATTTGCCATCTATTACCGGCGGCGACAATAAGCCTGCCCTCAGCCTTCGACAGCCGCCTATTGCTCCTCCTCAATCCGCGGCTACAATGCCAGCATGATCGCTCACGTGCGGGGACGGCTGATCGCCAAGCATCCCAACCAGGCCGTGGTTGAGGCCGGCGGCGTCGGTTATGACCTCAATATCAGCGTGCCCACTTTCTCCCAATTGCCGGCGTTGGGAACGGAGGTCGCCTTATACGTACACACTCACGTGCGGGAGGACTCTATCGCGCTGTTCGGGTTTCTGCGCCCGGCAGAGAAGCAGCTTTTTGAGCGCCTGATCTCGGTGAGCGGCATCGGTCCCAAGCTGGCCATTACCATCCTGAGCGGCATGCCGGCAGATGAGATGGTGGGTGCAATTCGGGGCAACGATGTAGCCCGGCTGACACGCATTCCCGGCATCGGCAGGAAAACCGCCGAGCGCATGGTGCTGGAGCTGCGCGACAAGTTGCAGGATTTCGGCGCTGCGCCCGCCGCTGCCCCCGCCACCCCCATTGAGGAAGATGTGCTCTCCGCCCTGGTTAACCTGGGTTACCAGCGCGCTTCCGCCGAGCGCGCGCTCGCCAAGGTAGGCAATGGCAACCGGCAGTCATTTGAAGCGTTCTTCCGGGAAGCCCTGGCGGCACTCTCCAAATAGTTTCTCACCACCGAGAACACAGAGAGCACAGAGCAATCTCTCGTTTGTAATCTGCCCAATACAGCTTGCGCTTAGGATTGGGCGAGGGCATAGTTCGTAACCCTGGAAATTCGTTTTTTCAAGCATTAAGTACAAATTGGAAATTACAAATACTCTGCGCTTTCTGTGTCCTCTGTGGTTAAGATTAGCCGTTAATTGCCTACGAACTTCAGGTACAAGTCCCGGTCTTTCTGGCAGGTCTGGGCCATTTCCTTGATCTTGCTCCAGGCGAGTATCTGCGAGTCATCGCGGGCGCGCTCCCGCACCTTTTCCCACTCCTCCAGGAAGGGCTCCATCTGCAGGTGATTGAAAACGGTGTGGCCGTATGGATCAATACAGCGCAAAATGGCAAATTGCTTTTCCTCGAAGGCTGGGACCACGCCATGCAACATTACCCACTCACCGCGCTCGCCCAGTTCATCTTCCAGCTTGATTACCCACGACATTCGCCGTCCTCCGCCCCTCGCGAGGGCCAATGTAACATGAGTTCCCTTCAGCCCGGCACTAGCTTCAAAGTGGTTGCAGATGGTCAGCCAGCAAGCCCGTCATTACCCACGCAGCAGCGCAAGTGCTTACTGCCACGGGCCGGCTCACGCGGCAAAGGAACTCGCGCCCAATTTCCTGGCGCGCTTACGGAATAGTACGCGCACCTGGTCGCGCCAGTGCTCATCAATGGCGGCCAGGGTCCACTCTATTTCCGGGGCAAGGAAGCGCAGCAGTGAGTCAGTTGTGGGGTGAATGTGGAAGGCGGGGGCCACCAGGATAAGCAAAGGCGGGCCCGGTGCCAGTTCAGCACCCGGGAAGTAGCCAAAGCGGGAGAACTCGCCCCGGGCATGGTGCCATTCCACACGCGCCCAGTAGTCGAGGCCCTGCAATGGCAGGTGAATGTCCTCATCTGCTTTGAGCTCAACTACAGCCAGGCGACCGTCGCGGGTGGCGGCCAGCACGTCAATCATGGCTCGGTCGGCGGCGGAGAACGCCGGCACCTGGGAATAGACCGGCGCAGCAGCGAGGCGGTCGTCCAGGCTGCTGACATCCTGAATGGTGAGCGACTCCAGCCAGCGCTCGGGATGCATCCGCCAGCAAGGATGTGCGCGCGGGCCATCCGGTCGGCGCACCTGGGCCAATTGCTTGACGAGGCTCTCGAATTGGGCGGCGTTCTGGTCGGTCAATATGTTTTCCGCCGCGCCTGTGCCAAACACGATTTCCTGGCGAATACGGAATGCTTCCACGGCCACACGGGCGCGGGCAAATTCCAGGCCACGGAGCCGGAACCCCACTTCCGATGGAGAAAGCACGACGACTTCAACTTCCGGGCAAAGGCTCCTGATGGAATTTATGGAAGCAGCGAAGCGCTCGTCGGCAGCTCCTTGGTCGCAGCAGTGCACCAGGCGTGTCGCCAAATTACCGCGATCAGCCGTGTCGAGCTGCTCCAGCTCTTCCTCGCGCTCGTTAAACTCATACAACTGCCACTTAGCCGCACTACGGTCGAGGTGCGCCATCCGTTCCCGCACCACTGCCGAACGACCCGCCGGAACCAGCAGCTTCAAGCCCTCCACCTGTAGATCGGTAAGGGATTCGCGGCAGGCATTCAGCCACACCATGCCGAAGGTGAGCGCAGCATCTACAGAACTTTGCGTTTCTTCAGCATTCACGCCCAGAAAAGCGAAGGCTGAGCGTCCCCTGCGCAGCACGCCACGGGAGTAAACCGGACCGAAGGAGCGCTCCAGATCCACAGCCGAGGTAATCCGGGCCAGGGCGAATTCGGGAAAGTGGCGAACCAGGGCACGACGTAGCCGCTGCTGATAGGCGGCGCGAATCATCTGTTTGGCCGTAGCCGTGCGGCGGTCGCGATTCCGGCAGATTTCTAATTTAGAGGGGCGACCCTGGCCGAAGCGCAGCACGGCCAGGCGCAGAACACCAGCCTTTTCCTCGGCGTCCACCACCCGGCGCACCGTGTTGCGTTCGTCCGACCAGAGATGCAGGAGGCACTTGCCGTGTTCGGCAGACACAGTGTAGCGGGTCCGCGCCAGCTCATAGCAGACCGCACCGTCTTCCATCACCACAGCGTCACGCGCTTCAGCGAGATACTGCTGCAGGGTGCGGGCGAGAGAGGTGGCTTCCACAATTCAATTGTGGCACCGCCGACAACCAATATCACTACGGAGATACGGTGATACAGAAGAAGAAAGACCAAAATGGGCATGCGGTGGTGGACGACAACGAGGGCTGTGATCGCTGCACAAATCAACGCGCTCTGCGTCGCTCATTCTGTTCTGTCATCCCGAACGAGCGCAGCGAACCGAGCGTGAGTCGGGGATCCCAGAGTCGAATCAGGATGTTACTGCCATCGGAGCGATCGCTGACGGCTCGGAACAAACCTCTATGGGATAATGGAAAGGAGGACCGCGTGATTCTTCGCCGATCCCAGAGCATCCAATGACTGTGACACTGGACCAGCACAACTTTTTCTTTGAGCGCTACGGCATGACCGAGCGCGATCTGGAGCGCTATCTGGCGGCCGCGCTTTCCGCCGGGGGCGAGTACGCCGATCTCTACTTCGAATACCTGACCTCCACCTCGCTAATGGTGGACGAATCCATGGTAAAGACGGCCTCGCAGGGTATTTCCGCGGGCTGCGGGGTGCGGGTAGTTGCGGGCGAGCGCACCGGCTACGCCTACACCGACGATTTGGCACCGGCAAAGATCCTGCACGCGGCGCGCACTGCCGCGCTGATCGCCAGCGGTCCGGCCAAAAAGCCTATCGTGGGGGAGCACCGCAAACCGCCGCGCAGCTTGTACCCGGTGGCGCTGCCCACTGCCGATTCCGAGATCACCAGCAAAGTGGATTTGGTGATGCGGGCGGACCGGGCCGCGCGTGCCTACGATCCGCGAATCCACGAAGTCCGAGCCGGCTACGCCGACGAGGTGCGCAATATTCTGGTGGTGGGCTCCGACGGTACCCTGGCGGAAGATTCGCAGCCTCTGGCTCGCCTGAACGTCTCTTGCATTGCCAAGTCGGACGGGAACTCGGCCCGCGGCACCTATGGCGGGGGAGGCCGCGTGACTCTGGATTTCTTTATCGGAGAGAAAACCCCTGAGTTCTTCGCCACCGCCGCGGCGCGCCAGAGCATCATCCAGCTGGACGCACGCGAGGCTCCCGCAGGTGAAATGGAAGTGGTATTGGGGCCGGGCTGGCCGGGGATTCTGCTGCATGAGGCTATTGGGCACGGCTTGGAAGCCGACTTCAACCGCAAGAAAACGTCAGCCTTCGCCGGGTTGCTGGGCAAGCGCGTAGCCAGCGATAAGTGCACGGTAGTGGACAATGGCACGCTGCCCAACCGCCGGGGCTCCATTAATGTTGACGATGAGGGCGCGCCCACACAAAACACCGTGCTTATCGAGAAGGGTGTGCTCAAGGGCTATTTGAGCGACAAGCTTTCCGCGCGCCTGATGGGTATGGCCGATACCGGCAACGGCCGCCGCGAGAGTTACGAGCACATTCCCATGCCCCGCATGACCAACACTTACATGCTGGCCGGCGAGGAAGACCCCCATGACATCATTCGTTCAGTGAAGAGTGGCGTTTACGCTGCGAACTTCGGCGGCGGCCAGGTGGACATCACCAACGGCAAGTTCGTTTTCTCGGCGTCCGAAGCCTACCTCATCGAAGATGGCCAGGTGACTGCGCCCTTGCGCAATTGCACCCTCATCGGCAATGGACCCGATGTCCTTACCCGTGTCTCCATGGTAGGGAACGATCTGAAGCTGGATGAAGGCGTGGGCACCTGCGGCAAGGACGGACAGGCGGTGCCCGTCGGCGTGGGCATTCCCACACTGAAGGTGGATCGCATCACGGTGGGCGGAACGGCAAAGCGGGAGCCAGCCCGGGACTATATGAAATGACGGCGCTTTGCGGGCGTGAGCGAAGCGCGAGCCCGCAACCGTCATCCTGAGCGTAGCGAGGGATCTCTGCGAAGACGGACCTTCGCCCCGCCCCCACACAGATTCGAAATGATTGACTATCTTCATCTCCCCATTGGCGAGCGTTGCCCCGACCTGGTGAATGCCGTTGTCGAAGTTCCCCGGGGTGGCGTGAACAAGTACGAATACGACAAGCAGCTGAAGGTGTTCCGCCTGGATCGGACTCTGTACTCGCCGGTGCACTATCCCGGCGACTACGGCTTCATTCCCAGCACGCTGGCTTCCGACGGCGATCCGCTGGATGTGCTGGTGCTGCTGGATAGCGCCAGTTTTCCCGGATGCCTGATGGAGGTACGGCCCATCGGTGTGCTGGAGATGCTGGATCAGGGTGTGCGCGATGAGAAGGTGTTGGCCGTGGTCAACAACGATCCGCGCTACACTGAGGTGAGCAACTACACCGACATTTACACGCACATCCTACGGGAAATCGAACATTTCTTCTCCATTTATAAAGACCTGGAGGGCAAACGCACCAAGACCATCGCCTGGCACAGCGCGGAAGAAGCGCGGCGTGTGATCCTGGAAAGCCAGGAGCGGTTTGGTGAGAAAAAAGCGGCCTAGAAATCCCGGATGTTTCACGAAGGCGAGATGCCGGCAAATAAAATGATTTCACAACCTATTCTTACTACACCCGAAAAAATTGAACTTAAAGAGCTTGCCGCCGATGTTGTGCGCCGCGCAATGGCGGGCGGAGCCAGCGCCGCCGAGGCCGTAGTACGGGAAGGTACCGAGTTCGCCACCGTGGTGCGCCTGGGCCAGGTGGAAACGCTGAAGGAGTCTGGCTCGCGCGCCATTGGGGTGAGGGTGTTCTTCGGCCAGCGCGCCGCCAGCACATACAGCAGCGACTTTTCACCACAGGCGCTCGACCATATGGTGAGTTCGGCGCTGCAACTGGCGAAGGTCACATCGGAAGATCCTTTTGCCGGCATTCCCGAGTCTCAGCAGTTGGGCGCAATTCCCGGCGATCTTGACCTGTATTACGAAGACGTATTTTCTCTTCCCACCGAGGAACGCATCGCCTACGCGCGCCGCTGCGAGAAAGCGGCCATGGATGTGGATGCCCGCATCCGCAACTCGGAAGGCGGCTCCTTCGATGCGGCCACTGGGCACAAGGTGCTGGCCAACTCGCATGGTTTTGTAGGTGAGTTTCAGCGCTCCTATTGTTCGGTTGCGGCGGTCCCCATCGCGCAGGCAGGGGACGGCGCCATGCAGCGCGACTACTGGTATTCAGTTGCGCGCAGCTTGAGCCGTCTGGAGCCGCCGGAAGAGGTGGGCCGCATTGCCGCCGAACGCACTCTGCGACGCCTGGGAGCGCGCAAGGTAAGCACCGCCAAAGTGCCGGTAGTGCTAGATCCCATGGTCTCGCGCTCCATTCTCGATCACATCTTTGAAGGCGTGAACGGCGACTCCGTTTACCGTGGCGCCTCATTTCTCGCCGGCAAGCTGGGACAGAAGGTTGCGGGCGAGAACGTCAACATCGTAGACGACGGCACCATGCCCGGCGGCTTTGGCACCAGCCCTTTTGACAGTGAAGGCGTGCCCACGCGGCGGTCCGTGGTGATTGACCGGGGAACGCTGAACTCCTATCTGCTGAACACCTATACGGCCAAGAAACTTGCGCTCCAGACCACCGGCAACGCCTCCCGCGGCCTGGCCGGCAACCCCGGCATTGGGCCTGGAAACTTCTTCCTGCAGCCGGGAACCCGGTCACCTAAGCAGATGCTGGCCGACATTGAAGAAGGCCTGTATGTAACCGAGTTCCTCGGCTTCGGGGTGAACATGGTGACCGGCGACTACTCACGCGGCGCCAGCGGTCTTTGGATCTCGAAGGGTGAGTTCGCCTATCCGGTTGAGGAAATCACCGTAGCCGGGAACCTCAAAGATGTGTTTTTCAACATCAGCGAGATCGGCAACGACCTGGAATTCCGCGGCTCGGTCGCGTGCCCTACTATCCGCATTGACGGGTTGACCGTCGCGGGCCAGTAGAGTTTCAGCTTCGGGAGCTGCCCCTGCATAGGTGCTGTCGTTTCTATCGTTTAATTCACCACCGGCTCGCATCGGGCTTGCCAGCAAACCCCGTTTTCAGACGAACATCCAAGTTTTTGCGGTCCCATTGAGGAAAGCGTCAGGCTGTTTCCTGGGCCCCGGGAGTTAAATGGATGGCAACAAACCCTCAATTTCCAGAGCAGCAAAGACCACATCTGCACCCTCGCTTGCAGACACCGCCTAAGCGGTGGTTTCCCTGGCCGCTGATCGCGATCATCATTGCCGCAGCCATTCTGGCGGCGCTCATCTGGTGGCTGCCGCAAACGCCCAAGAAGCAGCTGCCTCCAGACGCGGCGGCGGTGCCGGCGCAGCCTACGGGTGACCAGATTCAGCTCACTAATTTGAAGATGACCCCTTCCACAGTGGGCAGCGCGTTCTATGTGGAGGGCATGCTTTTCAACAGCGGCAACACTGACCTTACGGGAGTGCAAGTTCAGGCCGCCTTCCACGGCATCAACGGGCAGGTTCTGGAAACGCAGACGCGGCCGGTGGAAGGCATGGTAGGCAACTCCGCCACAGATGCGCAGAACCTCGCCCAGGCGCCCATCAAGCCTAACCAATCGCGCGCGGTGCGGGTTTACTTTAACCACTATCCCGCGGGCTGGAACAAACAGATGCCCGACTTGAAGGTCACCACGGTTACCGCCCACGCACCATAAGCATTCGACACGGGTTTTTCGTGGACGCGTGCAGTCGAGACCGTGTCCATCCCGGGACCCCACCGTCGCCTGTACCGGGGTGCGGTGGGGTGAGATTCAGCCCGGCAGCTCTGCTACCGGGCTTTTCTTATGCTTTCGGCAACGGCAACAACTGTTGATCGGCGCACCTCCAGTTACTCGTCAGCAAGTCACCGAGGAGTACAATTCCGCCATGGGTGGCCTCATGCAGCCGCAACCGGCACAGCAAGACGAAAGTGGCCGCATCTGGACTTTCGTCGGGCTTGGTGTGGCCATCGTCCTAATCGTTGTGGCTGTGCTGGCCGTTATCGGCCGCAGTGGGCGAGCAGGGGCAAACTCCCCTCCCCCTTATGCCTCTAAGCTGCAGCTCACGGATTTGAAAATGAGCGCCGCGGAAAACTTCGTGGGCGCCACAGTCACTTACCTGGACGGCAA
>DATEGM010000180.1:0-6284 GCA_035280085.1 Terriglobales bacterium | reverse complement strand
CGGCGGTCCCTGGTTACCGGTGCCGTAGAGCGAGTTCAGGCCGTTTTGTATGCAGGTAGGCGAACTGGAGCCGCCAGCCGCTTCCGTGCATCCCACCACGTTCCCGAGATTCTCCGACAGTCCGGCGGTGAAGAGCGTGGTAGACGGACCCGACTCCGCCGTAAGAATCGTTCCCAGTTGCCAGCCTCCGGCAACTCCGCGCACCAATGCATTCGACCCCTTCAGTTCGGGCAAGGGGGCGACCACATTGACTATGAAGATATGTGGGCGGTTGATGAGCGTGTTGCCACGATCCAGCCGGCTGTTTCCGGCCCAGGTAAGCGTCTGGTAATTGGCCGTCCCATTGGACTCATCCAGCGGCACATTGCCAATGGAATGGGAGAAGCTGTAGGACGCGTTCAGCAGCACATTCTTGACCTTACCTTTGAACAGGGCTTGCAGGGCATGGTAGTTGGCATCGCCGTAATGCGCCCACCAGGTCAGGAAGCCATCGTGGTTGTAAGGCCGGAAGTAGTTGGGAGACGTGGCTCCTGCCGGCATGTAGTTGCCGCCCGTGTTGTTGGGATTGCTGAAGGCGGCAATACCCCACAATGAGGGCGGAACCTCATTGATGTCGCTGGTCGTGAGCTGGTGGATGGCGCGGTTCCCTACATAGGCCAACTGCAGGCTGGTCTCATGCGCGAAACTGTGCTCCATGGTCACGTTCCATTGCCAGGAGTTGGGAATATTCGTGCTGGGGTCGAATCCCCCGGCCGGCGAGGTAGCCGCAGTCTTGAACTGGCTGGCGGAAAGCGGCGCTCCATCCAGCGTTCGCGAATAGCCGGTTGCGGTAAGCGCGAAGGGTGCGTTGCTGGTCATGGTGTAGATAGCCGTCCGGTCGCGCTGGAAGAACTGGCCAATGCCGGCGCGGAAGGCCGTGTTGCCATCGCCAAAGACGTCATAGGCGATGCCCACCCGTGGCGCAAACAGGTGGTAGTTCTGGTTGCGCAGGTACCTGTTGGGTCCAGCAGTACCAGAGCTGAAGGCAGTGCCAAAGGTCTGGTTGGTTTTGCCGCAAGGATTCGTTCCTGGAACAATCCACAATCCGTTGCAGGCATCGGTCGCAGGTTTTGTCGGGTCGTAGAGAGCCGGATTGAAGCTGGTCATTAGCCCGTTAGGCTGAAAGGGCGTCAGCATGATCGAGTAACGGACCCCCAAATCAACCGTCAGCCTGCGATTGGCCTTCCAGGAATCGCCGGCATAGAACTCATAGTCGCGCCAGCGCACCTGGCTGTAAACGTCAGTTGAGGTCTCAGACAGGTTGGAGAAGACGTTGCCTGGGATCATGGCATTAGCCAGCGGCATGCCGGTCTTGGTGCTGGCGTAGCCGTCGGCGGCGTTGATGCTGAGGCGCTCCGCCGAGGCCCCGCCGGTGTCTTCGTTCTTGAGGTTGAAGCCCAGGAAGGCGCCGAACTTAAAGGTATGCTTGCCACGCATCCAGACCAGATCATCGCGGCCGTTATAGTTGTCCTGCTTGTTGCTCCAGGGCGCGATCATCTGGCTGGTGCCGCCGGTATTCCCCAGGTTGAGCGCGGGAATGCCGATGGGATGAGTCTTTAAATCGGCGGGAAACAGGGTCGGGATGTCGCTGTTCAGTGTAGATGCTAAGCCCGAATTGGTGCCGCCGGGCGTGATAATGATGCGGTTGTTGGAATAGGAGAACTGAACAGAGTTCACCAGACTTGAGCCGATAGTGGAAGTCAACTTGCCGATCAGGGATTTCGAGGGCTGCGCCCAGCTGCTCTCCAACTGCGGATAAGCGTCGTCGCCCCAGTAACCGGCGTTGGGCGCCGGGTTAACCCACGTGTCCTGCGTATAGCGGAAGGTAATGGTGTGATTCTTGGCCACGTTGTAATCGCCACGGATGTTCTCCTGGCGATAGTTCAGAGCGCTGCTGGGATTCTGCAGCCAGTTGTTGCAGCCGGCGCTGCCGGTCACAGCGGCGCTCGCTCCCGCCGCGGTTACTGGGCAGGGCAGATTGGGCAGGGGGTAATTGCCCATTTCATCAACCGCAGCCTGCGCCGGATTAGCGATCTTCCAAGGACTGCCAGCAGCCTGGAACTGTGCGGGAATGCTGGTCAGGATGTCGCCGCAGGTGATGCCCCCGGAAAAGTCGCCGGTACGCTCGCCGGCGCTGGGAACGCATCCCGTGCGGTGCACGCCGCGGATTTCGCGGTTCCATTCCTGGCTCCAGAAGAAGAACAGCTTGTCTTTCTTAATAGGGCCGCCGAGCGAGTAGCCGAAATCATTGCGCCGCAGAAGCGGTTTGTCCTTGTTAGGGTTGGAGTAAATACTGCCGGTGCTCGGGTTGAACGTGTTGGCCTGGCGGTCCAGCGAGGCCTGGCGCGCCGAAAACCAGTCGTAGGAATTGAGCGCGTCATTACGTCCGAAATAGAAGACGCCGCCGTGGAAGTCGTTGCTTCCGCTGCGGGTCACGATATTAACCACCGAGCCGGAGCCCTGGCCGTATTCCGGACCATAGGCGTTGCGCAGCATCTTGAATTCCGCAATGGAGTCCAGCGAGGGGTAAATGAGGATGGTGCGGTTGGAGCCCACGTCGTTGTTGCTGGCGCCATCCACAATGAACAGGTTGTTGGCCATGGAGTTGCCGTTGACGGCAAAATTCACTCCACCTTTCAGCCCTTTGCCGACAGCGTCGAAGGTGCGGGCTGAGGAAACGCCTGGCTGCATCTGGGTGAGTTCTACAAAGTTACGCCCGTTAAGCGGAAGATCCTTTACCTGCTGGCCGAGCACAACTTCGCCCAATTGCGCGCTATCGGTCTGAACCTGGATGGCATTGGCCTCGACCGTTACTTGTTCGCTGGCGCTGCCGAGCTTCAGTTGCACGTTCACCAGCGCGGTGCTGGCTACGTGCACTTCGACTTTCTCGACTACTGATTCCATGAAGTTCGGCGCCTGGACCACGATCCGGTAGGTGCCGTTGGGTAGGTCCGGAGCGGTAAATTCACCGATCTCGCTGCTAGTCGCCGTGCGGGCCAGCCCGGTCGCGACATTGGTTATGGTCACTGTGGCATTGGCTACCACGGCGCCGGTGGGGTCGCTTACGACCCCGCTGATGGTGCCAGTAATTTTTTGCGCGTGCAGGGGGAGCAGGAACAAGAAAAATGCGCAAGCAATCAGGAAAGAAAAAGCAATGACGCGGGCGGGTGCTCCAAGGTCAGCCTCCGCCCCGGTTGCGGCTGACATACTGCCTCCTTACTTCTCAAATTGGGCCCTAATGGTGGTTTTCTATCCCGAAATGGGCATGGGCACAGTGACCGCAGTCACAACGCGTTTGTGACAAGGTCGCCAGCCACAAAAAACACATCATCTTTTCTTGACAATTCGTCAGGGCGGGAGCATAGTTCTGGCCCACTCGAGGGGCGCAACAGTCGCCGGCACGCCGCCTGCATCTGAACGCCAGCGCCCGAAAACGCCCGCCCGAGCCAGCTTTCGCGCCGCGAGGCCGTGGGGCGCTTGCGGCGGTTCTTGTTTGCATTCGCACAATCAACTCAGCTTCCTCAGTCCGATTGGGAGGAGCGTCCGTGCACGTGGGAAGTGGGGCTGTCTGCTCAGTGCATTTTCGTTTTACGGGAATTCTTTGCCTCCTCCTTGTTCTGCTTCTGGCCGTCAGCGGCTTTGCCGCGCCTGCAGCCGATGCTCCCGATCGTGAATTGCGCAGCGCGCAACAATTTGCACAAGTTCGGGCCCGGGCCGCAGCCGGCTCGACCCACGATGAATTCCTGATGGGCTATGCCTACGCCCGTGGGTTGCAGGAGCCGCAGGATCTGGCGCAGGCACTGAACTGGTACACGCTGGCGGCCGACCGAGGCGATCCCGCCGCCATCACCGAATTGGGCCGCATGTACGCGCTTGGACTGGGAGTCAAGCAGAATTACCAGCAAGCGCTGATCTGGTTCCGCCGGGCAGCTTCGGAGGGCTATCCGGCAGCGCAGACAGACCTTGGGCTAATGTATTCGCGAGGACTGGGGGTAAAGCAGGATCCGCAGGCGGCGGTGCTGTGGTGGCGCGAGGCGGCGGAGCAGAAATATGCTCCTGCCGAATCCAACCTGGGGGTCGCTTACCTGAATGGCACGGGGGTGCCGCAGGATAGCGACCAGGCAGTGCATTGGCTGCGTGATGCTTCACAGAAGGGGTTGGCGACGGCTCAGTTCAACTTGGGCTCCTGCTACGAGTTGGGCCAGGGTGTGGCCCAGGATTTCACGGCGGCGGCACAGTGGTATCGCCGGGCGGCCCTGCAGGGCCAAAGCGAAGCGCAAAACAACCTCGGCATGCTGTACGAGGAAGGGCGCGGAGTCACCCAGGACGTCATCGAAGCACTGAAGCTCTACCTGCTGGCCGCGCAAAATGGTAACCCCAAGTCTCTCATTAATCTATCCAGTGTGTTCCGCTCCGGCCGAGGCGTGCAAGCAGACCCTGTGCAGGCCTACACATGGTTGGACGCAGCGGCCCTGCGTGGTGAAAACGTGGGGGAGGCACTTGAGGCCCAGGCCCAAGCATTGACGCCGCAGCAGGTTAGAGAGGGCCAGCAGCGGGCAGCCGAGTGGCTGGCAAGGCAGCATTTCAATGCTGTCCCGATGTTCCGTTAGCTGCCTTAGCCCTGAAGCCACCCCGGGGTGGCGGAAATATAAGAACTGCCAGGCGCGTATCTTAGCTAACCAGTTAATTTTCAGCAGGGTACAGGGTCAGGCTCAGCCGACGCTTGGCCTAAATCCTTATTCCCTTTCGTCACTTGTCCCTCTTGCCCCGGCACCGCACAATTCCCCCGAACTGGAGGGAGTATGAGTAAAGCTGTCAGAACCACATTGAGCCTCGTGGTGAGCCTGGCGCTATTAAGTGCCGTGGCGCTGGCCGAGGCCGGCAAGACCGCCGACAAAGGCAAGAACGATGGGAAGCAGCATCACAGCCGCTTGGCTAAAGCGGCCTTTTGGCGCCATCACGGGAAAAAGGACAAGAGCTCGAAGCAACCTGAAGTCACTAAGCAGCAGGCAAAGCAGGCTAAGCCGGCACACATCAAGCCGGTAGCGGCCAAACAGGCGAGCCACAAGAGCAGCCAGAAAACGAAGCAGCAGGCGAGCAAGGCCACCGCCAAGAAGCCGTCGAATCAGAAGGTTGCGAGCTCCAAGTCGACACCCAAGCAGCACGTCGCCAAGGCTCACGGCCCGGTAAAGCATCACACGGCTGCGAAAGCGACGAAGTCGCACGAAAAAACGCAGCACACCACCACAGCTTCGCTGAAGTAACCTCCTGATTTCAGGCGAGTTGAGCAGCTAGCGAGCAGGCGGGACGCATCCTCCGGGACCCCGCCTGCTTTTCCACAAAGCTGCAATTGCACTCAATAGATCAACTTCAGCGAAAACTGGATCTGCCGGGAGGAGCCGGCAGTCTTGCTGATAATTCCAAATCCGCTCCCACGCAGGATGTTGGACGGCAGACCAAAATTCACCAGGTTAAAGACGTTGAAGAATTCGGCGCGGAACTCCAGGGTTCCAAGCTCCGCCTGGCCGCGGTGTCCAAAGGTGGTGTCCTTAACCAGCGCCAGGTCGAAATCGCGGTACCCAGGCGCACGAAACGTGTTGCGGCCCAGCGTGCCAAAAAGACCGTGGTTGGGGCCGGTGCCGCCCGGAATGTCTATCGGAATAGCAAAGAACGAGGCATTGTCAGCGCCGCGGCCGAAATAATCCTCATGCACTCGGCGGCTGGTGGAAAGGTCGGGCTGAGCGATGAGGTCAGGCCGGTCAGCGCCACCTGCGCCTGCACCGGTCTGCTGCACTCCCGAGTACACGGTAAAGGGCGGACCACTCATCAGTGTGGTGATATTCAACACCTGCCACCCGGTTGTGAGCCGCCGGCCGAGTGGCTGAAGAAAACCTACGCGGTTCAGCGGAAGCATTTGTATGACGCTGACGCTGAAGACATGCGTCACATCGAAAGTCGAAGGGCCCTTTTCAGCTTTAGTGTTCCAGGGGTCCTGGGGAAAAGTCTGGAGCACCGCGCCGGCAGTTGTGAATCCTCCGCCGAGCACGGCGCTGGAGTCGTCAAGCGACTTGGAAAAGGTGTAGCTGCCTTGAATGCCCAAGCCGGCGCGGGGCGAGTTCTTGCCCACAGTGGCCTGCAGGGAGTGATAAGTGGAATGCGAACCGCTGGTCATCAACAGTTCAGGGCCAAAGCCTCCCACTGCACGTCCGGCGGAATCGAACCGGGTAAAGGGAGCGAAAGCAGGA